>JAIKVV010000029.1 GCA_024685385.1 Saccharofermentans sp.
TTTTCTTCCAGAACCGATCTGTCCCCGCTTATATACTTTTCGAAAAGTTCCTTTGACGAGAGATAAGTTGTTGTTTCACTTGTCTTTGTTGTTGATTCAGTCAAGGTCGTCTCACTTGACGTTTCCTCATCTGTTCTAACAGAACAGGACACGACACTAAGACAGATTGCTGCAGCTGTTATCAGGATCAAGATATTTTTGTTCTTCATGTTATATCCCCCTTTATCGGACACTGCAATAAACACTTCCCCAAATACCTGTATCCATTTTATCCTAGTCAGGATATCATGTCGACCGTGCAAAAATTTTCATGCCGGATACGATTTTTATTGTAAATATTTCAGAAATGAAATATATTAATTATCAGGTAACCATATGGTTATGGTTTTTGGAAAAACCGGGATAGATAAAAGGGGGAATGTTTATGTATAACTTTAATGACACAGACCGCTATGACACAACAAAATACAGCAATGATTTTAAAGCGGACAAACTTTCATCACTCAAAAGATCGATAATAGTCAAGGTGGCTCTCGTAATCTTCATATCGCTGGTTGCTATGCTCGCCGTACTTAACTGGATACCTTCCGGGAAAAAATACAGGTTAAGCCGCCAGGGAAATATAGTCCAGGTAGGCGTGCAAATTGAAGAATATCCTGAATATATACCTACTATCGTCGACAATGCAGGACTTATCAAAAGCAGCAAACTCCAAAAGACTTTGGACGAGTATTTTGATCTCACCGGTGTCTGTGTTGAGTTTTACACCCTTTATGATGAAGACTGGCAAGATCAGTATTCAACTCTTGCTGAGTACAATAAATATGTATACGACAAGGAAGTCCGTTTTGGCAACAGCTTCGTTTTTATGTTTTCCGTCTTTAAAGCAGATCTTGAACTTGTTGAAAAAGGCGAACTGAAGAGACCTCATTATGCATGGAACTGTTATTATTCCGATGTTGTGGAAATGATAATCTTTGATGCTGCTTGCGCAAAGGAATTCAGCGAAATATTTACCGGAGACATTAAGGACAAGGGCATGGATCCCGAAGATGCAGCAGTCGATGCATTTGAATTTGCTATAAAGGATGCACAAGCCAAGTTCGCAACACAAGAGAAAGACATGAGGACAAGTCTGATCATTAAGATCGTATGCTTCGTTATCATAATCGCAGCCGCTTTGGTGATCATAGTATTAATGCTGAAAAAATATAAAGCAGATAAAAAGGCTGCAACGGAAGAAAAGGATCTTGATCCTTACGCCTGCAAATTAGATCAATAAGAAAAAAGGCTCCGGCATAAGCCGGAGCCTAAATTTTTTACTACTTCTTTAAGGAGTGGTATTGTTTTTCATTTTACAGATCCGTCTTGCTGTTCAGTAGGCTTCGAATCCGCAAATTCTGTCAGCGTAGGTGTAACGCTGATGGAAGGTTTCTTTGTTACGCCCGGAGCAGTGGTAACGGTATAATTGAACACGATCGTCATGCCGGGATAAACAAAGAATTCAGATGCATATCCGACTTCAAGACCATTGTATTTGGTCTTCTTGACCCTGAGATTGTAGGGCGCATCGTTCTTGAAAGAATCCGCCTTGCCGCCAGCAGGAGCGAAGAAATAGATGACTGACTTCATGTTGCCCCCATATTTGGTGCTGGTAATATAGCCGTTATAACGGCCGAGATCAAGCGTTTCATCGTCTATCGTATTTGAAAGCTCCACTGTGACATCATAGGACATGCTTCCGTCTTTGTTGAGCTCTCCCTTCCCCACTTTTGTAGCAAGGGATACATAGGGGCCCAATTTGTTTGCAGCCTTGATGCTGTAATATACGCCTATCTCGGGATTCTCGGGATCGTCGTTCATGCCGCCATCGAATCCGAGATCTTTTACTATCTTCTGTTCTTCTTCGTCCTTCATCCAGATCATGAATACACGGTCTTTGGAAGATTCCTCGAGGACCTCTAAGAGTTTCAACATATTCTTGACATTGGGCTTATCAAGAAGTTTATCTTCCACCTTGGTTGCCGTCTCAGCAAAAAGACCGTCCGTGATATCATTAGCCTTTCCTTTATACTTAGGGTCGCCGAAATATTCGAAATACACATCATGCTGAAGATACCAGATGCAGTAGTTCTCATCCAAAGTCTTTCCGTTGGATAAGGTAACGGGACCCGTGATCGGCATGAGGCGCTGAATGATATGAGGCGTCAGTGATATGACTCCGTCAGGTTTTTTCTTATGGTTTCTGCCGTATGCTGCAGCCCAGATCTCGGCGCATCTCGGAAAATCGGGATTGGCTGATGCGGATCTTGCCTTGGCTACATACCAGTCCTCATGGAAAAGTTTGACTTCGGCTTCGGAGAACTTGATCGAAGAACCATGCTTCTGGGGGATTACATCGTATACTGTCTTGAAATCACCAAACTTCAGGATGTTATTCTTGACCGTGGCGGTTCCGACAGATCCCGGGAAGCCTCCGCAGGCGCGGAGCTCGGCGCTGTTCTGGGCAACGACAAGATAGAACTTATCCTTGCCGTCTCCTACAAGAGCCTTCATGAGAGGCTCGTAGCGTTCGAGCTCATCCATGTAGGAAGATATGTCATCCAGTTTCTTGGAAAGCTTCTTGAGTTCGGGGATCCTTTCGAGAAGATTTCCTTCCTTCATCTTAAGATCGATCTCGCCTATAAAGGGTTTGATCTGCATTCCGAGATCAATGTATGAAAGGATGATCGAAGTATCCATGCCGCCCTTGACCTTGAGTTTGGAAAAAGGCTTTTCGCTCATAACATCCGCAGCAGGTCTTAAGAGCTCATCCGGTGCTTGCTTGATAAGAGGCATGAACTGTTCTGTTGCATCGGGGAAAGCCCTGTATTTGGATATCTTGTTTTCGAGCATTCCTATATTGAACTTCGGAAGTTGATCGAGATCATTCATGACATCGGTAAGCGCAGGACAGAGCTTGTCGATAACATCAGAATAAGCATAGAACATCTTGCCGAGATCAGGGCCCATATTATCCAATGTTACGGACTTGATCTGAGGCATGCCGGACTCCTTGATCGCATCTGATGCAGGCTTAAGGATCGTATCGGATGCTTTGTCAACGATATCAAGGGCTTGGATCGCAGTATCAAGATCTTCGCTTACCGGAGGGATGACCCTCGGCAGAGCCCACTTGCCGTCATTAAGTTCGGTCCTCATCTTGGAAGATGTCGCGTCAAGATCCGAGATAGCCGCATTGGCAAGGACCGTATCACCCGTCTTCAATGAATTAAGACATGCAGTGATGGAAAATTTCAGTTTGTCGTAATCATCCTTTAGGCTTTTTACGGCAGCAAAATAATAGATGCCGGCAACTATGATGAGTATCAGTGCTAAGGCAACAGCTGATACTATGATTATCAGTTTCTTTTTATCCCTGGCAGTAAACTGCCCTTTCAGTTTTTTTATTAGCCTCATAAATAACGTTCCTTTGATAAATATTCATAACCTATTTTTCCACCCTAAATATACCCGTTTTTGTCTTTCTTTGCGAGTAGATACATGCGGCAAATTTCCGACAATCCGTCCTTCCCCGAAACTTGTTTAATCCTAAAAAAGAGGGTGCCGCAGGGCACCCTCCGGATTATCATTTTCACGCTTAATCCTACTGTATGTCTTTCTTGGTAAACTGCTCATAAGCTATAAAGAGGATCGTTAAAGTAAGTATCACACAATAAAGCAGTGAGAAGTTCATCGGATTATCTATATAGATCTCTTCCAATTCCGCAAAATCAGCTTCTGCCAGCATAAGCGTGGCATAAGGGAAAGCCTTGCCTGCAAAATTCATGTTTGCGATAGGAGTAAATTCCAGCAAGACCCTGGGGAAATTTGTTTCGGCAAAATAATTCGGCATGGTATGAGCAAGGAGCAATCCGACAGACATTCCGACGGATACACCCGTATTCTTTGTGAAACAGGAGATCATGAATGCCACAAAAGCATAGAAGAATATCCATATGTTCTTGGCAAGATCGTAAAGAATAATAAAGATTATGGAAGGCATCTCAACCACAGCCCCTCCTGCCACATACAGATATGGCGGGAGCATGCTAAATCCGAAGGTAATGCACAGCGAAAAGCATACCAAAAGGCTCATCAGCACCGATGCAGCGATCATCCATGTTACGATCGACAAAAGTTTCGCCGTATAGATCTTCCAACGCCTTACAGGAGCTATTATCAATGATTTTATCGACCCTGTCGCCATCTCCTGGGAGATGCTGCTTCCTGCGATAAGGAGCACCAGAACCACCAGCACAAACTGATTGATACTTCTGGTAATGGTCATTACCTGCAGTGCGGCAAAGCTCTTCTCGTCATAAGCATTATGCTTTTCGAGCTTATATTCAAGTATCTTTATCTCATTTGCAAGCTGCGCTTTCTTCTGTTCTGTCAAGATACGGGGAAGCTCATAATCAAGACCGGAATCGATCATTTCCTTTTTATCATCGATCTGTGACAGATAATCCATCATATAAGATGCTTCAGAATAACCGAGCTCCCCGGCAGGATCGGTCTCCATCAGTTTTTTGACGCGTTTTATCTCATAGTCTTCACTGGCATCAAATGCTTTGCCGTGCATCTTAAGGGCCTCACAGTATGACTCGTAGTCATGCTGGATCAGTGCCTTACGAATGTTATCAACAGCCATGCCGGCCTGCTCATAATTTTTCAGCCAGTCAGAATCCCTTTCTTCGAAAGGAGTGGTGTTCATCTGGTACATATCCGACTTATAGGTCACATAACTCATCAAACCTTTGAAAGACAACCATGTATTGCCGAGCGGATACTTATCGAAATCATAGTTTGAAAGAAGATCTTCGCAGCATTCCTTATCTGCAAGGGCGCGGATCTGATCATATTCAGCCTCATAATATATCATCGGGATCTCTTTGGCTTGTCCATCGACCTCGATCGTTACCGTCTCATTAACAGTAAGTGAAGCGACATTTCCCGATTGAAACATGGCTTCTGCAAGCGAGTTTTCGACTTTTTCTTTGGGATAATCTATCCCAGTATCAGAATATTGCGTCAGATAGATGACGGACAGAACGATGGGCCAAAACAAGGAGAAAACGACCATGACCGCCAGGACTGCAATAATCGAAGGACGGCGGATGATCTTGATCATCTCATTTTCATACAAAGCCTTGATCTTATTCAATGTCGATACCTCCTCCCGTAACCTGAAGGAAGATGTCTTCAAGGCTGGACTGTATCTTGCGGACCTCATAGATATCGACACCGTTTGTAACGAGCAACCTTATGACGGAAGATATCTTATCTTCATCTGCTTCCGCCTCTATAACTCCCTCATCGGCAGCGGCCTTTGCCGGGATATTGTTGTCTTCAAGGATCTTTAAAGCCTTATCCTTATCAGATACCTTGATCGAATAACCCGGAGCAGAATCCATCTGATCATTAAGTTCTTCAAGAGAACAAACCTTGATGAGTTTGCCGTTATCGATTATGCCGACCCTGTCACAAAGAAGCTGCATCTCGGAAAGGATGTGGCTTGATACCATTACTGCCGCGCCTTCTTCATGAGCATATTTCTTAAGGATATCCCTAAGCTGATGAATACCGGTGGGATCGAGTCCGTTAGTGGGCTCGTCAAGTATCAGAAGCTTGGGTCTGTGCACCATGGCCTGAGCAAGACCGATCCTCTGCTTCATGCCTAAAGAATACTTTCTTATCGGTTCTTTTGCCCTGGCAGAAAGACCGACTTCATTGATGACATTATCGATCATCTCTTCGCTCACGCCGTCATGAAGTTTTGCATACATCTCGATATTTAAGCGGGCTGAAAGATTCTGATACATCTCGGGGTTCTCAACGATACCTCCGACTGATGCCATTGCTTTCTCATATTCTTTCTTTATGTTATGCCCGTCAATAAAGACCTCTCCTTCGTCAGGAAAGATAAAACCGAGTATGCTCTTGATAACGGTCGTCTTGCCCGCGCCGTTAGGGCCCAGGAAGCCGAATATCTCGCCGGGATAGATATCAAACGAAACATCATCCGCGGCTCTCTTCTTCCCGTAGATCTTTGTTATATGTCTTATGCTCAGTGCAGGTGTTCTTGCATCTTCCATATATAATTCCCTTATTCGCTGTAAAGATTGAATCTTACAATGACCCAGCGGTCATCCACATATTCCAGCCAAACATCGCCGGAATAATTTAAACTCAGATTCTTATTGTCATCTGTCCTGATCTTGACATCAAAGCCCAGATTGCCTTCAGCCGTATCTCTCGTTACGGTCATGTCCCTGTGCGTGAATTCAAAAGATACTTCCACCGGTTTTCTGCCGTTCGAGATATTCTGGCTGAGAAAATATACCGCGCCTTCCTTCAGCTCTCTATAAAGTGCCGCATTATCGTAAAGATAAGGCTTTATCTTCTCAAAACCCTTATCAAGATAGGGATAATACTTTTCCTTGTCATCATTGAGTTCGTCAATATCAGCATCCGGCATATCGGAAGGCCAAACATAGAATGAACCGAGTTCATTACAAAAGTCGGTTACAAGATCATTTGCTTCTGACGTGCGGACACCCTGCTTAGATATCTCGATGCCGCAATAAACTGATACGCCGAGCACAAGGATAAAGAACAGGACTATTCCCCGATTGATTTTCCTAATATTTATCTTCACAAATATTCCCCCGAATAACTGTCGAAAAATACCATATAGATTATTAACATAATCTCTTCCGTTGTAAAGTGTTTTTTGTCAGATAACGGGGAACATTGCTTCTGCTGCCATAATGAGCAAAGACAACATGATCATCATGAAAGGCAGACCGTCAGTGTATTTGTTTTTTTCGACGAAGATCTGTCTTCTCCTTATGACGGAGATAAGTCCGCTCACAAGAAAATCACCTGCGCAGGCGAAGAAAAGGAATAGTCCCAAAAGCATCAGTTGAGGTTCAAATTCTTCACATCTGGCAAAAGGAACGCTGATGAATGCCGCGCCCATTATTATCCCGAACAAATAGAGCTTGGTGCCGAAGAGCGAATCTATATCGGCAGGTCTTCCCGCCGCCACCATTGCAATACCGAGAATGACAGATGTAAATACCGCTACCGGCATTACGTAGGGAACCATCATCTTGCCGAAGAAATAATAGAGCAGATACAAGACAGCATCAGTGATGAAGAGAACGATTATGAACTTAAGTCTTGCAAAGAAGAATCTCCGCAGTTCCGACATGTCCGCAACAGGTATATCCCAGTATTCGGTAAGCCTCTTTGAAGTAAAGAACCATGGCGACTTTGTCAGGGCAGATATCATTGCGGAAAGTCCGATCAGAAGCAATACCGAAAGGAGTGTCGCGAGGAAGACTGTTCTTCTCTCGGGGAGTCCTGCGATAAAAGATCCGATCGAAGACGATACTGCCGCAAAAAATGCAGGCCGGACGATCTCTTTAAATACCAAAGGTCTTTCGTTATCTTCCTTGCCGTCAGGACTTACGACCGACAGAACGGCAAAGCCCGTGGCCAAGGGAATAAAGCAGAGCGGGAAAACCGGAGACATTTGGAATAAAGGTCTTAGAGTTTCCGGAATGTATTTCAAAAGATTTATATCCGCAAAATAAACACCCCAGCAGATCATGGGACAGAATATGAAGAAAAGACCGTTGAGCAAAGCATTGGAAAACCTTAAGAATCTGAAAGTTACCGAATAGAATGCACAGCAGATAAGGAGCATGAACCCTGCCGTTACATAGTTATTGTCACAGGCTATGGCAAAGCATAAAGACAGGATCGTAAGACCCATAAACACGGCAGATCTGGTCGTCATGAACCTTGCGGGTCTGACATGCTTTGCCGAAAGAGCGGATGCACCCGCTTCGCTCTTTATCGTTGTATCAAACGGTGTATTGTTCTTCCTGTCTTTTATCTTCATGTTATACCAACCAGTTCAGATAATCCTTGAGGAATTTGTAGCAGGTATTAAGGCTGCTGATCGTTGATCTGACCTCTTTATAATACCCTGCGGGAGCATCGACAAACGTCGATATTTCTGCCAGAGGCAGTTCATCGACGCTGCCTACCAGATCTTTATCGATCTTGTCATCGCTCTTGCCGTCCTCACCGGGATCGATCTTGGATTGCATATCCTGATTCTGTTGTTCGTTTTGTTCCCTGTTATCATCAGGTTCTTTCGGATCATCATTCGATCCTTCATTTCCGTTGTCAGATCCTTTGTCATCCTGCGCCCTGTCCTGATAGCCGGATTCGATCAACCTGACTCCGATGGTCGCATAAGCTTTCTTATTGCCTTCCGAATCGGTCTTTGAAAGAGTAAATACTTCCGGATTATCTTTAAAGGAGATCACTATATATCCTTCCTCGTTGACTATACCTGAGTCTTCAGGGGATTTGCCGGTCACTCTGGTCACTATATTGCCGAGCGCGCTGAAGTATCTGTTCTTATCAAAGCCTGCCTTGGAATTGCCGATGCATTCGTCCGCAAGCTCGACGAACTTTCTAATGTTGCAGGTAACGCCTTCCACGAGCTGGGTGGTTCCGTCGGATTTCATGGCAAGTTTATCGGGAGACTGAAGTTCCAGCATCTTATGGCATACCTTGTAGGACTGGGTCGCCCAGTTGTCGCCGGATATCGTATATGCTCCGGAGAGGCTCGATATGCTCCTGCGCTTTGTCGTAGGATCGATATTGAAAGCATCCCACTGGATACGCGTAATCTCACCTTTCGCCACTTCGATCTCAACGAAATCGATATATCCGTCTTTATCGGCAGTCATCGACTGCGCGTAGTAGGTACCGTCCCGAAGATCTCCTGTCATTATGATCTTCTCCGGATCCTCATCGGGAACAGTTCCCTGATCGGTAATGGCAACGGGGATTATGCTCCCGACGAGACAGTCTCTTACATTCTCAAAAGCCGTCTCATCCGTTATCAGAGGATTTGTTTCGTCATAAACATGTTCGATGCCGGTAACCTCGGATGTCTCGTAATCTATTCCTACCAAAAGGTGGACTGACCTCAAGTCATCCGTCTTGCTTTCTATGTCTATGACATAACCCGATCTGTTGTGTGATGAATCATAAGCCAGATAACATGCTTTGATGTCGGGATAATCCTTGAGGATCGCAGTATTGAGCGGTTCATAGGATTCCGCCTTCAAAACAGTTTCAAAATCCCTTATGTACTGTGCCTGGTTTCTCTTATTCTCCTCGTTGCGCGAGATCATATAACCGCCGATGATGACTATGGCGGCAATGATCATGATGACGGCCGTCTCGAAAACAAATCTCCTGATACCGTTTCTCGTCATCATAAGAGATCCACCTCCCTCGACCTCCTGCCCCTGCGGGAAATGCTTTTCGAGAAATAATCAAGAACAAAAGACATGAAGTTGACTGCAACAACAGGAGACACGAGCATCGTAACATCTGATACGCGCCCGTAGAGTATGAGCGTGAAGACTCCGCACACAATGCCTGCAGTTACGGCCGGCAGAGGCCTTGAAGGGACCGTCGTATAATCTCCCAGGCAGTAGACCGCAATGAACATGACTCCCGAAGAGAGGATGAACAATACATATTGATGCAGTCCCTGGGAACTTATGATCGTCGATATGTGTGTAAGAGGAAAACCTGCAAATAAGGTGAGCATATAGCCTGCGGGTGCATAGATCCTGATGGTGCCCTTAACCAGCATGAAAACAAGACCTATGAGGATCATGAGGCAGCAGGATACGCCGAGCAGGGATCCTGCAAATCCGCTTATTATCTCAGGATAAGACAGTCCGGAATAATCGGGATTTGTTACCTTCCCGGAAACTATTGAAACAAAAGCGAACCAATCTCCCAAAGGCTTACTGAAACCCGAAAAAGACGACGGGAAGACCGTGTTGGTAAAAAGCACCGCAGCAGTCGCCGGGAAGAGGATATTGGAACCTGCTCCTCCGAAGAGCTGCTTGACTATGACAGAGCCGAACAAAATGCCTGCGATCACTGCCGTAACCGGAGTCTCAGGCGACAGGAGCAAGCCGAATGTCAATCCGGAGACTATGGAGCTTACGTCAAAATATTCACCCTTTGCATGCCTTCTTATTAATTTTGCAGCCACTATGTCCGTAAGCATGAAACCCGCAACGGATAATGACAGGAGGATTATCGCGCGTATGCCGTATGCGAAAACGGCGAAGACGACACAGGGCATAAGGGCTGCCAGACGGGTAAGATAGATATATGGAGCGTTCTTCTCCGTATGTATGAAGGGAGCCGTCATACCTTCTTACCTCCCTTGAAGGGCAGATTGATCTCGTTGGGATCAACGGCCTTCCTGTAATCTTCGTCCTCAACGAATTCCTCAAGCAGGGAGATCTCTCCGATGAGATCTTCTTCTCCTTCTTTCCTGCTTCCGCTCGAGAAGGATGTATTGTGGAGCAGAGAGTTCTCTTCGATGATGCGTCCTGCGGATGCAAAAGGAGCGATCATGGATGCAAGATCTATTCCCGCAGGACAGATGTAAGAACAAGTCCCGCAGGCGATGCAGTCTCTGCCTCCCTCTTCTGCCGCTTTCTGCGACAAACCCTGGATGAGCATCTCATACACTATATTGGGAGAAAGGCCCATGGGGCAGGTCTCGGAACAAAGTCCGCAGTGGATGCAGGGAGTCTTCGGAATGAAATTCTTCGGTGCGACCGTAACAGCCGATGTAATCTTTATGACAGGCGTGTTCTCGGGATCGGTCGCTTCTATGCCCGTAAGGCAATTGCCCCAGATTATCCTGTCATTCGTCGGCATGGCGACGCTTCCGTTATTGACGATCTCGGAAAGAGGCGTTCCTATGGGGACCAGAACATTATTCCTGCAGTATGAATCCGTACAGACAGATACGATCCTCTCCGTCATGGGCATATTGTCTGCAAGCGCTCTCCATACGGCATAGAGAGTCGAACAGTTGAACATTACGGCCTTGCATTCCTCTTCAAGGATCGCGCCCTCAGCAAGATTCTTGCCGTAGAGCGCCTTTGCAACGAGCCTGTAATAGCCCTGAGGATATCTGTCGCGGAAACGGCAGATCTCAAACTCCAGTCCCTCAAATTCATCTTTGGCTGAATCTATGGACGACTGCAGCATCTTTATCTCGGATTTTCTTCTGTGTGATATGAGAAATCTTATCTTCTTTGCACCGCAGGTCGTTGCAACGGCACAAGCGCCCCTTACGACATAGTCGGTATGTTCGTTAATGACAGTCAGATCGCAGGTCGCAAAAGGCTCGCTCTGAAGACAATTGACCAGGAGTTCGTTAACTCCGTGCCTTTTCGCACGTGAGATCTTGGCAGCTGAAGGGATCCCTTCACCGCCCATTCCGCAGATCCCTGCGGCTCTTATTATCGCGACAGTCTCTTTTGCTGACATGTTCATATGCGATCGCGGTCTTATCGAATCCACAGTCGTTCTCTTCATGTCATTTTCGATAAAGACAGCCATGCAGGATATTCCGTTGGGAAGAATTACCGGCTTGATGTCCGTGACCGTACCCGATATGCCCGAATGGACCGGAGATGCAAAAGTGTGAGGCTTGGGCATGCCGATACACTGTCCGACCTTGACCTGATCGCCAACCTTGACCACGGGTTCACAGGGAACGCCGTAATTCATCTTCATGGGCAATATTATCCTTGCGGGATTGATCTTTTCAAGCATTACTTCACGCACAAAAGGCGTTCTGCGCGAAAAGTCGAGAACACCATTCGAGATAACGCCTTTTGAAAATGAATATATCCTGCCGTTTTCCATATTATGCGGGGTTAAACGGATCTTAAAGTCCTGTTAGTCGGTATAACCTTCCAGTTTCTTGGAACTTGAAGCCCTGGACAGTTTCCTGATAGCCTTGGCCTCGATCTGTCTTATACGCTCTCTGGTAACGCCCAGATGCTGGCCAACCTGTTCGAGGGTCATGGGGACACCGTCTTTAAGACCGAACCTTAATTCTATAACGCGTCTTTCTCTGTCGGAAAGATTTCCTAATGCCTTGATAAGATCTTCCTTGAGCAAGGTCCTTGCAACTTCCTCGTCAGGAGCAAGCTCATCATTGGAGATAAAGTCAACAAGGTGGCTGTCCTCCTCTTCACCGACAGGCTTGTCGATGGAGATGGGATCCTGGGATATCTTCTTGATGTCCCTGATCTTCTGAACATCCATGCCCATGGCTTCGGCAAGCTCGTCATCCGTAGGCTCGCGGTTCAGATCCTGAACGAGCTGACGCTGTACGCGTGTCAGTTTGTTAATAGTCTCGACCATGTGAACGGGGATCCTTATGGTCCTTGCCTGGTCGGCTATAGCTCTGGTGATAGCCTGACGGATCCACCATGTAGCGTATGTGGAGAACTTAAAGCCCTTCTGGTAATCGAACTTATCGACTGCCTTGATGAGGCCGATATTTCCTTCCTGGATAAGATCGAGCAGAGCAAGACCGCGGTTCATGTATTTCTTGGCGATGGAAACAACAAGTCTCAGGTTGGATTCGATCAGCTTATCCTTTGCATCCTGATCGCCCTCGGCCATTCTCTTGGCGATCTCCCTCTCCTCGTCGGGTTTTAGAAGATCGATCTTTCCGATTTCCTTAAGATACATCTTGACCGAATCGTCAACGGACAGATCGTCGATGGATGCGCCGTCAATATCGGCATCCAGGTTGATCTCACCCACTTTGATCCCGGCTTCCTCAAGCTCAGCCGTGAGTTTGACCATGTCATCTGCTTCGATCTTGTATTCGAATGCTATATTATCAACGTCGTTATCGCTGATAGTGTTATCGTTCTTGGATGCAAACTTCTTCAGAGCCTCAAGTGCCTTCTGATAATCGCTCATATAAATAATTGCCCCCTTCTTCTTAAGTCTCGCTCGTCTCGGATGTCTGAGTCGTCTCTATGACTTCGTCTTCCTTATACTCCGCGCCGGAAGCCGTAACCTTATAGATTCCCTTGGGAGTATAGATCTCAAGCGTTACCTTAGAATCTGCGTCAGAAGAATAATTCCCTGACTTGTTCCTCAGATCGCAATACTTCCTGAAGATCTCTTCAGCCGTTTTGCTGCTTACCTCATCGGCAGTGGCGACCTTGATGTTCTGGCATGTCTGGCCGAAAACGTTATAACCCTTGCTGAATCCGTCACTGTCAACGGATGTATCGACCTTGATCTGTCCGTCAAAGACGGTGTCGATGGAAGATGTTATCTTGTTCAGCATGCCCTTTCTCGAAAAATACATGGGCAACGCTATTGCGACTACTATAGCGACTGCAGCGGCAATACCGGCTGCAAGACCGATGACGAGTTTCTTGGGAGCCTTAACATCCTTGGCCTGAACCTCAAACTCATTGGCCTTTTCCTTGGTCTCGCTCTCACCGGATCTGTTTGTCTTGTCTCTGGCAACGGCTTTCTCGACCATATCCGGATATACCGGTGTCGCATAATAATGTCTGGTCTCTTCCGATTCCTCGATCTTCTCATTGGGGAAAGTATAGTTTCCGGGATTCTCCAATATCTCAATGGCCTCCGCCGAAGGGAATACCAAGTGGCAGAATATACATTCGCACTTATCGTCCCTGTTATCGAATACGATGAGAGAACCACAGTTCTTACACATTCCTTGAGTAGTAGCCATAAACGTCATCCTTGTACTTATTCTTATGCTGATATCAGGCTTCACCGGCCCCTCAGTCTGGCGGAGGGCATAGTTCCGCTTATAACAGCGCAACGTATAAGATACAACAGGAAGCAGATAATGTCAAGTAATGCTATTAAATTAATTAATAAAAAGCCGCTGCAGTCCGCATATTGGAATTCTCAAAAAACCGCACGTGATGATATAATAGCAAAAGATACCCATTGGAGGTGGATAGATTATGGCAGTTTACGGTAAGAGAGATTATAGTTATGTAGCAAACGCGGTTAATTCCGATCTTCAGAACTCCCGCAATGCAATGAAATTACATGATGCAAGCAAGAGCATCGATGAACTCAAGAATGACATTACAAAGCTTGAGATGATGATCCAGGTCATGTTTTCGATTATGAAGGAACAGGGCGTAACCACAGAACAGCTCAACGACAAGTTAAAGCTGTTGTTGGACGATAAGATATCCAAAGGCTTTGCCAGGTCAGATTCCATGCCCTGCCCCAAGTGCGGCAAGACCATCCGTGAATCTGTCCAGACGCCCATGATGGGAAGATGCATGTTCTGCGGCACCACGGCGGTATTCTATCCCTTCATGGAAGAGGGACAGTCGGATGCCTCAGCTGCTCCCGCGGAAGAAGAAAACCCCGTAAACGATCACATGTTTGACGATCTTCTGTGATCTAAAGGACTTTTCGGGATGGCAGCAAGAAAATCCAAGTTATTTCCTGATCTTAAGCCCTCTGACATTCACGAGGGCTTTATGCTGGAGGCCATTCTTGAGGCAGAGAAAGCCATTAAGCTTTCCGAATGTCCCATCGGCTGCGTTATAGTCAAGGACGGCAAGATCCTCGTCAGGGCGCATAACTTAAGGCTCACGCGCGGCAATGCCATCGCACATGCCGAAGTCATAGCCATCGACAAAGCCTGCCGTAAGACAGGCGATTTCAGGCTTAACGACTGCGATATGTATGTCACTTTGGAGCCTTGCACCATGTGTGCCGGAGCCATAATCCAGAGCCGCATCCGCAAGGTCTATTTCGGAGCTTATGAACCCAAGAGCGGCGCCGTGTGCTCCTGCAACGACATCTTCAATGTCAAGCACGGGCATAATCACAAAGTCGAATTCGAAGGCGGAATACTCGAAGAAGAATGCTCATCCATGATGAAGGATTTCTTCCAAAACATAAGGATCCGCGACGCAAAAAAACAGGATAACTGAAAGGTCTTATCAGATCTTCACGAATCGGGAATATCTTACAAGATAGACCCACTTCTCCTTGACATATTTACCGCTCTTGGCAAATGCCGCAGCATAGGAATCGATCTGGACGGAGTGTCTTGACCTGGCCTCATCATCCATTTCTTCCATATCCATGTCATCAAGCCTGTCAGTCTTATAATCTAGAATGACAAAGCCATCGTCCTCTTCGAAAACGAGGTCTGCAATTCCTTGTACGAGAACACTTCCGCTGTCAGACCGTGAAGGATCAGTATAAACCGAGAATACGAGAGGATATTCATATCTTGCAGCATTCTTCCTGTCGGCAAGCTCAAGCCTTCTTCCGATATCGCTGTTATAGAAATCGGTAACACCGCTCTTCATCTCAAGGCAGGTCTTTCTGACTACAGCAGGATCGGCGCCGTTAAAGAAGCCCTCTTCGATCAGTCTGTCTACACAAGCTTCATAATCGGCAAGTATCTCATCAGGCTGGGCGGCCCTCATCAGGATATGGAGGATCGTACCCTTTGCGGCAGAAGAAAGCATCTTCTTCCCGCCCCCGTAATCCGGTAAGGATCTTATGTTCATGTCAACATGAGTGGTCGATGTGAACTTGCCCGAAGATGCAGAAGTAACCGATACTTTGAAAGGTATCTCGGTCTCGGCACGGTATCTGTATTCGGCGATTTCCGAAGGTATGAAAGTCTCCGCTTCAGCTGCTTCTTCAGCCTGTGAAACAGCGCTTATAAACTCCGTCTGCATTTCGTCTGATGCATATCCTGTCAGTTCTTCATCGGAAAGGACTCTGACGCTGACGGGATCATGATCATCCAGATAATCAGAGAATAGATCTCTGTCAGCCGTAAGGAGCGGTTCGGGACATGTAAGCCCCGCCTCGGCGAACCTTTCACATACACTGTCATTCCAATAGGGAGATCTCATGAGCGCGAGCATGAGGAAATAGAATATGCCTCCCGTCCTTGCACGCAATATGGTCTCCCTCCTCTTTATCTGGGGAGACAGCATCAGAGCGGCATTCTTAGCACAGGCGACATACATCGGATTCTTCTTGCTGCTTTGAGAATCAGCGCTCAAAACAACAGACAATTTATCCTGTGAGCGGGTCAATGCAACATATAACAACCGCATGAGTTCCGAATTATCTTCGACATAGATATCCTCATTCTTTATGACCATCTCTATCGATGTCATCCTGCAAAGCTTTTCCCTGTCATACCAGTCGGAACACCAGCCGGTCTTGTCATCAAAATAGATGCCTGATACCGAACTGTCGGACATGCGGCGTCTGGGTTTTACGGCCAGTATCACATACCGGAATTCAAGTCCCTTGCTCTTATGGACATTCATGACAGTAACCTTATCCGGTCTCGAATCTCTCGTCTCAACGCTTGCGCCGTCAGAAAGCTTGATCTTCATCTGTTCGATCTCTGTTGCTATCCCGGATATGTCGGTGCCGTATCTTCCGAAATTGCTTACGAGCCAGTTCTTGAAAAGACTGATCTTGGAAATATTGCCGCCCGATGCGCCTATCGTTGCCTTGATGTGAGTCTTCTTAAAAACTTCCTCTGCAGTCGATCCGATGGCGGAAGTCATTGCAAAAGAACGAAGATCATCGAAAACATCAAGGAAGCGGCCCACCCGGAGATATAAGTCTCCCTCTGATGTCTCATCTGAAAGGCTGTAATAGATCCTGATCCTGTCTATCAGATTGATCCTGATGTCCTTGCCATGTCCAAGCAGATATGCATTTATGTGTGCTATCTCATCCAGAGTGAAATTGGAAAATTCGAATGGCGCAAGAAGGACTCCGAGCATGTATTCATCCCTGCAGGAATTACCCAGGCATATTATCAGCGATGCCAGTCTGTGGATATCGTTATCGGTAAAGATCATGGTGATGTTTATGCCTGCTGCATCTATGCCTTTTCCGTTCAGATATTCCGTAACGGCATTTGCGAGACCCCGCGTCTCGGTAAGCACGCATATGTCGCTTAACCTGTGATCTTCCGGATCTTTAGCAAGATAGTCTCTTATCAGATACTCGATCCCTCTGTTAAGGCTTTTTACGTCCTTGCCCGAAGGATCTGAAGCATCCTCTTCAGCAAGATCTTCCTGCGCAGCATCTTCTGCGTTTTCATCGGGACTGTCCTCTTCACTTCCGTCCTGCCTTAAATAGTCTTCATCAACGACAAGGATATCCGGAACGTTATAGGGATCGTAGCTGCCGTCTTTGTTTTCCGGGAAATGGAGCATCTGCCTGGGATAATCTATGCCGCAGACATCCTTATCCATCAACTGCAGGAAAATGAAATTGATGAAGTTCAATACTTCCTTTCTGCTCCTGTAATTCTCGTTCAGATAAAGGGGCGTACCGCACTCCGGATCTGATTCCATTTCAGATAACATTCCGGTAAAGATCGAAGGATCCGAATTACGGAATCTGTATATGCTCTGCTTAACGTCACCGACACGGAAGACATTCTTTCCTGATCTTGATATCTTTCTTATGATCTCATCCTGAAGATCCGTATTGTCCTGATACTCGTCAACGTATATCTCCAGGAACTTATTGCGGTAATGGCATGAAGCCTCAGAATCAGAAAAGATATCAAATGCCGAATATTCAAGATCAGCAAAATCCATGCCCCTTACGGAATATTTAAGATCGGCATATATATCATCCATTGACAGGATAAGATCGGTATAGGCTCTTACGGCTCTTACATTCTCATCTGCCATGGCCCCGATCACGGCAAGCGGCGTGGACCTAAATATCTTAAATATCTCATTCAGTCCGTCTGACAGGTCATAAGGGCCCGTAATATCTTTTGTGCCTGAAATACCGTACGCTTTGCAGATGGAAAGGAACGGCGCCGCCTCAGGGTAATCTTTCGACAGATTACGCAGGCTCAGGTCAGTTATATCGACGGACGTCAATGTATCGATTATCTCTCCGGCAGATCCGTTGCGCGACAAGATCCGTCCGGCTTCTAAGATCGCTTCAGTAATACGATCAACGATCGCAAGGCTGAGACTCTTAAGTTCATCATCCTTCCTCTTACCTTTTGTGACAAGGTATGTATCCTTGTCGATTCCTATGAGTTCCCTGAATCCGTCAAGATGATCAACACAGGTCATAAAGCCATTGACGATCTCCCGGAGGGCTGGATAAAGCCTTGCTGAAAGACCGGTCTTCCTGTATTCATCGCAGGAAGAAACGATCTTGGACCGGTAATCGGCAAGACAGCGGAGTTTCTCATAAGTCGCTACAAGATTATTGATGAGGCTGTTGTCTGATCTTCCGTCTCCCGACCTTTCGGTAAGCAGGATAAAATCGGAAAGTTTATCTTCTTTGCTGCTTCCGGCATCCTCAATATATGCTTTCTCGACAGCCATCGCCGCTGCCCTGGAACGGAGCAGTTTCAATTCTCCCTCATCCAGGATCACGAATCCGGGTTCGAATGATATGCGGTCCTTATCGGACAGAACATAGCCCTTCTCGGCCACGACTCTTTGGCAGAAACTGTCGAAAGTCTGAATGTATGCATTTGAGAGTTTATCGATCTGGCTGCTGAAATATGCGCGTCTGTCAGGATCGCCGAGAGCATTATCGTATTCTGTCCTTAATGCCTCCTCGATCTTCTTTTGCATGTTGAAGGCAGCATCATTGGTAAATGTTACTACAAGGATATCATCGACCGACAATTCCCTGTTCTTTATCCTGCTGATTATTCGCTCGACCAGAACCGTAGTCTTGCCTGAGCCTGCAGCAGCCGAGACCAGGATATTATCCGTAGCATTTTCTATTACTTTTTTCTGCGCTTTCGAATAATCCATACTGTTCTACTCCTGATCTTCCCCGTCCATATATTCCCTGATGTTTGCTATCAGTCCCATGACATCATCTGAAGACCTCAAAGATGATCCTTCGGGAACAAGGCAGGATGCTGCTCTTCTTGCAGGTCTCGATGCGTTATTTCCGCAAAGCCCCCTGTATTTACAGTAATCACATTTGCCCCTGGCACTGACATTGGCATCAGCCTTGCCCTGTGCGATCGCATCACAGCTGTTCTTAACGCTGTCCATCGCAAAGCGGGACAGGACACCGATATTATCAGACAGCATTTTGTTAACCTCTCCCGTCTTCCCCGAACTTTTACCTTCATCGATGAGCATGGAAGGCTTGAGCTTAAGTTCCTCATTCTTTCCGGTGCCCATATTGACGGGCAGATAGCCGTAATTGGAAAGACGGTATTCTCCATTCCGGGAAAGCCCCTGCATGAGGACATATGAATATACAGGCAGCTGGATCTGGGTCCCCTCCACGAGTTCTGCCATGGAAACAGACTTCTTCCCGGTCTTGTAATCAACGACCCTGACAGAATTGTTACCGTCTTCTTCCCTGATATCGTATCTGTCTATATAGCCTCTGAACATAAAAGTCATTCCGTTGCTTGCAGTTATGTTGAATTCGTAATCGCCTTTTCCGAGTTCAAGCTCAAAACCCGAAGGAACATATCCCGACTTATGGCATTCCTTCATTACTTCAGGATACATCCAGCGGAAGATGCGCTTGATCTTCCTTCCTTCCCTGTTATCGAAAAGGATATCGGAACTGCCTTCTGAATCATATGCAGAAGGCACCTCCTTCGGGTTGACGGATGCTCTGAAAGATACATCTGTCAGCCTTGAAAGTTCTTCCTCATTGAAGATGCCGTCTTCAATAAATCTGCCGCAATAATCCTCAAGATCTGCTCCGTTCTTAAGGCCTATATCCTTGATCGCATTCTCGAACATGGCATGTATGACGGTGCCTATCACATTAGCTCTGACCTCAGTATTGTCTTCACGTTCGCGCGCCCTGATGATGCGTTCAGCCATATACTGGAAATGACAGTTATTGAACTGTTCCAAAGCTGATACGCTGCAGTTCATCTTCGTTCCCGCAAAGACAGCCATATTCCCTTCAGATATGGATGCATTCTCGAAGAAGAAGCGCTTGTCGACGGGATCTTCATAAGGCATGAAACGGTAGTTATTGACAGGGATCTTCCAATCTTCCCCTTCTTCATGGAGCCTCAAGAAATCGAACACACGCGACATCGGCTTTCCGTACTCATGCACCATGTAGATATGATCCGTTGCAGTTCCCATCATAAGACAGGAAGACACATACTGTTCCTTTATGGACGATTCCGTCTTATCGGGCAGGCTTATGTCCTTCAAAGATCCGGCCAGGGTCTTAAGCTCTTCACTGCTTATGATCCCGTCACTTACTCTTCCGGACGGGAAGTTCGACCTGTCTGCTCCGACGATGAAAAGGACCTTGCAAGGTGAGATATATGCCCTGGATGGAGTCGTAATCTCGACCGAATCGACACGCAGGGGTATCGTGCCTTCCGTCTTGTTCTTCATGTCGGTCCTGATGAGGGATATCATGGATGCCTGGCTTATGGGGACATCATTCATCTCATGTGAGAACGAAGCCAGCAGTTTCATTATCTCATCATATCCCCTGACGAGAGCCAACGCTGCCGTATCCATCTTCTGCGAAAGAAGTTCATCTCTTAAGGACTCGATAAAGAGTCTGTTTGAATCAAGATATCCTGCAAGGAGCCTTGCTTTGGAAGAAAGAGTCTTGCAGGCATATATCTCGTCTGCAACTTTCTTTAAGGGTCTTAACTTGCCAAGGATCACATAATCCCAGAATATGTCTCCTGCAGGGTAAAAACCTTCTTTCAGGACTTCGCCGTTGATCTCAGCCGTACCGTCGTAAATATATACTTCGGGATCGTCTTTATTGATCCCTGCCTTGCCTTCTTTATCTTCACCATCTTCATCCTTCCTGTAGAAGTTCTCGGAGAATAACCTCTTCCCGTCTTTTATCGCCTTCAGCCTGCAATAGTTATCAAATGCATCCGCAAGATAGGGTGCAATCCTCATCATGCCGGAATACATTGCTCTCAGTACCACATCTGTCGAATAACCCGTCAGAGGGAGCATGAGAATGGTCTCGGCATACATGGGGATCACGGTATCAATAAGATCGATCTTCCTGTCAATGAACAGATCAAGACCGAAGACTTCGGCAACACTCGTGATCGAAGGCATAAGCTCATCATTGCAGCATACGATCCTGATGTCTTTGTAACGGTAGCCCTTATTGCGCGTGAGATCGACTATCTCATTCATCACATAGCCGATCCTGTCATCAGGGTCTGTTATCTGGGATAAGATGAACTTCTCCCTGGCTTCATCCCTTGAAGGCAACAGAGTCCTGTCACCTGCAATGTATGCATCAACACACTTATGTACTGCGGATTCATAACTTTGCCCGGGGATGAATTCTTCTATGTCTGCCTGATGATTTGTCCTCATTATGTCGATAAAGGAGTTCGCCACGGAGAATATGGCATCAGGAGACTTTGCGAAAGGATCTCCAACCGTATAGAAGACTATATCTGCTCCCATATCCGAAAGAACGGAAATAAATTCTTCTTCATGAGGTGTCAGAAGTCTTGCCGAACCGAATCCGATAAATACATACCTTGATGAGATGAGGTCTCTTATGTGCCTGAACCTGCGAAGATCGAGTCTTGAAGGGTCCTTTGAAAGTTCATTCAGAACATCTGATGCGGTCTTGATGGGATCTTCCATGAGGTTAAGATCGTATGTATCGTTCATCAAACGGAGTTTCTCCATAAGGAAGGCAATATCCGTTATCTTGGCAACATAATCCTCGTTATCGGAAGCTGAAGCATCTATGGCTTCCCGGAGCTGCTCGGGGCCGATCCCGTAGCGGACGAAATCTCCGATTATGTTGATCAAGCCGTTGATATATTCATAATGACCCGCAAAACCTGCTATTTTCCTGAAATCTTCCTTATATCCTGTGAGAACGGAGTAGATGGCATTCCTGAGTTCCACATCCCCTCCGGGTGCTATATTCGTCTTGCCGCATGTAGAAAGGATGTCCTGGGCAAGTCTTATGAAACTGGTTACATCCCCGGAGGTAAAGGCAGCTGAAAGCTTCATGTCAGAGGAAGCGGCTTTAACGGAAACATCATCCGGGAAACGGGATGCCATAACTTCAAGCAGCATCTTCTCAACCTGGGCCTTGGAATATTCGGGCACGACAAAATATGTGCTTTCGTTGCCGGAAAGGCGCAAAGCCTCGCTCTCAACAATATAAGGAGTTATGCAATCCGTGCCCCTGTAATAGCTTACCCTGATCATGATCTCCTGACTTAAGCCCTCCTACATTCAAATGATAAACTACCCAAAAGCATAAATAAAGGAAGATTTGAGGGCATCATCCGATCAGTACCAATTTATGGACTTAAGCCCGTCACAGCCCCTGCGGTCCGCCCCTCAAGGCAGTTATGTAATCTCTCTGTAATAATCCGCATTTTTAGTATATAATATATGCTTACAAAAGACTCGGAGGTCATTGTTATGTCTATAAGGAAGAATACCGTTCGCATTTTGACTGCAGCAGCGCTCTCTTCAGCGCTGATCCTGACAGCTTTCAGCATCATGCCCCAACAGACAGTAAGGGCTGATGATGATCATACTTTTACATTCACGGAAAATGATCTTGGAAACGATCCGGCTGCCGCCATTAATGCCAAGATACTCGAAGTAAAAGAAAGTGCTGCGGCAGATAATCCTTTTACATTGAAGCTTCCTTTCGAAGGTGAATACGGACTGAAGTCCCCCATCAAGCTCTACAGCAACATGATCCTCGATCTTAACGGTTCGACAATAAAAATGTTCGACTCTGATAATGAGGAAGCCCCTTACCATAACATGATCCGCTTCGGCGAGGACGGCAACAGCGTTACAGGTTACGAATTTAAGAACATCACCGTCAAGAACGGAACGGTAAACGGCAATGAGAAAGGGGCAACCCTTCTTAAGATGGCTCACGGCGAGAACATTACATTAACAGGGCTTACCGTAACGAACACGAAAGATTTCCATCTCTCCGAATTTGCAGCTATTGACGGACTTACGATCGATAACTGTACTTTTAGCAAACAATCTATCAACGAAGCAGAGGAGACAACATATGAAGCCATCCAGCTCGATGTCCTGGCTCCCGCGCATTTTGAAACCTACGAGCCTGAAGCTCTTCCCATGAAAAATGTAACGATAAACGGATGCACCTTCAACAATGTTCCCAGGGCCATAGGAAGCCACACGGCCATCCTGAATGCACCTTTCGAAAACATAAAGATCACCAATAATACGATCAGCGGTTGTTCCAGCGCCGCCATCCAGGGCAATTACTGGAAGAATGTAACTATTACCGGGAATACGATAACAGGCTCACCCCGCGGCATCGTAATATATTCCGTCAACGGTAACGGCGGTGAGATATCGGCTGCTAACGGAACATATCTAGCGGGAAATATCAACTCATCTGCTCTCAACAACAGTTCTTCCATATCATCTGAATATGAGACTCCGTTTGATGCAAACATCAACATCAGCAACAACAATATTACTCTTGATAAATCCGAAGATTACGGAGGATATGCCCATGTCGGAATCCTTACGGGAGGAACGCTTTTTGAAGGCGACGGTCTGGACACGGACGACAGTTCCGGAGACATTCCCGCAGGAGACTATTACATTGACGGAGTAACTATCAAGAACAACACTGTCGTAACCACTGGCGGCGGAATCAGGCTTGCCAATACAAGAAATGCGACCGTATCAGGAAACAGCACCAACGGCAATACGAGCAGCGACACATCTGATCACGGTATCTCCACATCCTACGGTTCACAGAAGATCACCATATCGGATAATGTGATCAGGAGCACATGCGGCGACGGCATCAATATCAGCAAGTCTGATGAAATAAGCATTAAAAACAATGACATAAACACATGTAACAATCACGGCATCAAAGCCTGCAATGAATCCTCCGTATCCGACATTTCCGGCAACAAAGTAGTCACCATCAGAAGAAACGGTATCATGTTGGCGATCGACACCAAGGCAGCCTCGATCAAAAACAACGAGGTTGTCGGAGCCGAGAGTATAGGCATAAACGTCGGTGAAGAATCTTACTGCAGCGACATAACCGGAAATACTGTAGAAGATTCAGGAGTAAGTGCGATCACCGTTTCATCTTCTATCTGCTCAGGAGCCATAGACGCAAATAAGATCCAATGGTCAGGTGACAAGGGAATCCATATCACTAACGGTGCTTCAGTCGGTTCTGTTACGGATAATGAGATAAAAGAAGTTGACGGAAATGCCATCTATGCTACCGGTGAAGACACCAGGTGCGGTGAGATCTCCGGCAATCAGATCACGGATGCAGGCAACGGCATCATCATAACGAACAGGGTTTACCTCTCCGGTTCCATCTGTGATAACAATCTGAAGGATCTGGACGAATACGGGATCAAGATCAGCGACTCCACTACAAAGGGTCAGGCTATTACCGGCAACACAGTCGAGAATGCAGGCTCAACCGGCATCATGGTCAATAACGGAGCAAAGCTTACGGGCGCCATCAGTTCCAATACTGTCACGACTACAGGCAAATACGGCATCATAATATGTGATAACGGTTCAACCTGTACCGATGTCAAGAACAATAATGTAACAGGCAGCGCTTCCACCGGCATCGTAGTGACCCTATCCGCAAAGGTCTCTGAGATCGGATCCAATACCGTGGAAAATGCCGGTGAGACAGGCATCAAGGTTGCGCAGTCCTCGACTGCAAAACTTATAACGGACAACACCATCAATTCCTGCTCGGGCAACGGCATTGCCGTATCATCAGGCAGCAAGGTAAATTCCGGGATCACATCCAATACGGTCTCAGCTTCCGGCGAGAACGGGATAAAGGTCGTGGATGAGAACACCCTTGTTTCCAAGATCGAATCTAACAAGATCTCCGATTCAACCCAGAACGGGATCATGGTCAACAACAAAGCCTCCGTATCAGGCGCCGTAACAGGCAACACGATCACGGGCGGCAAGAAGTACGGCATCCAGATAACGGATAACGGATCTGTTGCATCCATTACGGATAACAAGATCTCCGGCATTAAGGGCGATCACGGCATCGCTGTCTCTGCTTCCACATCAGGCAAGATCTCCGGCAACGAGATCACATCCCCCGTTAAGACAGGCATCTTGGTCAGCAATTCCTCCAAGATCACCGGAGCTATCACAAATAACAAGATCACAAGTGCAGGAGACTGCGGCATCAAGATCACGGGATCTTCTACAAGCTGCACGGACATTACGAGCAACACTATCTCCAAGTCCAAAGGCAACGGCATAGTCCTTTCCGACAGAGCAAAGGCATCCGGCAACATCAAATCCAACTCCGTAACAAGCGCGGGTGATGCAGGCATCAAGGTTTGTGACAAGTCTTCATGTGCTTCCATTACTTTCAATACGGTAAAAGGATCCGGAACAAACAGCATAGTTGTTTCAAGCGGAGCTAAAGTAACCAAGGATATCGCATCCAATAACATTAATTCTGCAGGAAGCAACGGCATAAAGGTATGCGATGCAAATTCTTCCGTTGCCAACATCTCTGATAACAAGGTTATGGCTTCCACGGAATACGGCATCATAGTATCCGGCTCTGCCAAGGTCACGGGATCTGTCATTCAGAACACCGTTGACGGAGCCAAGAAGAGCGGCATCATGGTATATGACAAAGCCAACGTTCCCGTTATCACAAAGAACATCATCAACGAAGCAGGCGACAGCGGCATCAAGATCAATGCAGCCTCCACCACATGCAAGGACATTACCGACAACCAGATCCTGAAGAGCGGCGGCGTAGGCATCATGCTGAGCGACCAGGCAAGAGTAACAGGCAACATCACGGGCAACCTTGTAGAAAATTCCGGTGATGCCGGCATCAAGGTCTGCGCTTCATCTTCTGCCAACAATGTTTCAAGCAACCGCGTCTTCTACGCCAAGGGTGATTATGCGATCATGATCTCTTCAGGCGGACAGGTAGTAACTCTTAAGGACAACATCATCGTCTTCCCTACCGACAAAGAGATGCCGATCAAAGTTGATTCACAGAGCAAGGTCAATGTAAACCTCGATAACAGCGTATATAAGTTCGAAGATGTTACCAACAAGTCAGACTTCTGGTTCATTCCTACTTATGCCTTAGCATCCAAGGGCGTTGTCAAGGGATACGACAACGAGAAGACTTTCCGTCCTGCAAATGAGTGCACAAGAGGACAGATGGTAACATTCCTCTGGAGACTTTCCGGCTGTCCCAATCCGCAGTCCAAGGAATGCAGGTTCAATGACGTTAAGAAGACTGATTACTACTACAAGGCAGTCATCTGGGGCAACGAACAGGGCATTGTCGAAGGTTATAAGAACGGCACATTCGGGCCTAAGATCGTCTGCGAGAGAAAGCATGCCGTAACCTTCATGTGGAGAATGGCGGGCAAACCGAAGCCGAAGTCAAAGAAGAACAAGTTCACTGACGTCAAGACTTCCCATTACTTCTATCAGGCTACCCTCTGGGCTTCCGAGAATAATATCCTTGCAGGGTATTCTGACGGAACCTTCAAGCCTGACGGCAAGTGCCTGAGACGTCAGATGGTTACATTCCTCTACAAGTACGATGTAAACATTAACGGAAACAAGTAATCCTTCGTTTTCGTAAGACAGAAAACATATAAATCCCGCAGGGCTGAAGATCCTGCGGGATTTTTAGTATATGTTTATTCATCAGTTCTTGTCTGAGATACGGAAACACCTCAAGCTGTTTACTATGGCAAGGATAAGAACGCCCACGTCACCGAATACCGCAAGCCACATGTTGGCAATGCCCAAAGCTCCGAGAATGAGTATCACGCCTTTGACCCCCAAAGAGAAGATTATGTTCTCCTTTACGATCATCATGGTCTTGCGCGAGATCCTGACGGCCTTGGCGATCTTAACCGGGTTATCATCCATCAGGACGATGTCTGCCGACTCGATAGCAGCGTCGGATCCCATTGCGCCCATGGCGATGCCGATATCGGCAGTTGCAAGAACAGGAGCATCGTTGATTCCGTCTCCGACAAAGACTGTTTTCGCGCCTTTTGCCATCAGTTCTTTTACGCGTTCAACTTTATCTGCGGGAAGGAGCTGCGCAAAATAATCCGTAAGCTTAATCTTCCCGGCAACTGTTTTGGCGATCTCTTCCTTGTCACCTGTCAGCATAACAGTTCTTGTTATCCCGACCTTGCCGAGATCTTCGATTGCCTTGGCCGATTCTGTCTTTATCTCGTCATTAACGATTATATGACCTAAGTATTCGCTCTTGCCTCCTGCGACTTTTGCAACATGGATTATGGTTCCCGTCAGATGACATTCATGCCATGCAGCTCCTACCTCATCCATGAGAGGGCCGTTGCCGACATAGTAATCGTCACCGTCTATTACGGCACATACGCCCTTACCTGCGATCTCCCTGACATCTCCTACCCTGTTCTTATCCAGATGGCCGTGATGGGCCTGGATGACGGATACGGCGATGGGGTGCGAAGAGTAACTCTCTGCAAGCGCTGCAATATCCAGAAGATCCGCTGACGTTATCTCATTCGGATGGATGTCATCAACAGCAAAAGATCCTTTGGTAAGAGTTCCCGTCTTGTCGAAAACGACCGTATCCGCTTTGGATAATTCCTCAAGGTAATTTGCTCCCTTGATGAGTATGCCTTCTCTCGAAGCTCCTCCAATGCCGCTGAAGAAAGACAGAGGAACGGATACCACCAATGCGCAGGGACAGGATACTACGAGAAATACAAGAGCCCTTCCGACCCATGTGCTCCATACTTCACCGTTCGTAATCCCCAGAAAGAGAGGCGGAACGACGGCAAGCAGGAGAGCTGCGATTACCACGACCGGCGTATACCAGTGAGCAAATCTCGTGATGAAGTTCTCGGCCTGAGCCTTGTTCTCGGAAGAATTCTCAACAAGTTCCAGGATCCTGGCGACAGTGCTTTCGGAATATACGCCGCTCGTTCTTACCTTGCAGACACCTGTAAGATTAAGAGTTCCGGATATGACCTTGTCTCCCGGAACCATGTCCTGAGGCAGGCTTTCGCCCGTAAGTGCGGAAGTATTAACGCTCGTATTGCCTTCAGTGATTATGCCGTCAAGAGGTATCTTCTCTCCCGGCTTTATCACTATGATGCTGCCGACGGCAACTTCTTCGGGAGATACCGTCTCTTCATTTTCCTGCCCGTCCTCTCCTGTTACGATGAGATTGGCATAATCGGGACGGATATCCATGAGAGCCGCAACAGACTTTCGGGTACGCCCTACGGCGATGCTCTGGAAGAGTTCTCCAACCTGGAAAAAAAGGATTACCGCAACCGCCTCGGGAAACTCTCCCGTGGCGAATGCGCCTATGCTGGCTATCGCCATAAGGAATTTCTCATCGAGGAGCTGACCATGGATTATGTTGATCGCTGCAGTCCTTATGACATCGTATCCGATTATGACATAAGGTATCAGAAACATGACAAGAAGTACCGGCCAGGGGATCTGACTGAAGATTACCTTTATTATCGTAAATACGACTAGCAAAGAAGCCGTGATCAAAATACGGCGAAGCATCTTCTTCTGCTTCCTCGTCATCTTGTATTTCATATTACCCTCGATTCTAAGATAAGATCCCTTCTCTTATCAGATGATCATCTCGCAGTCGGGATCGACTTTCTTAACACATTCAACTGCCATCTTGACGACATCATCGAAAACATCATCATCTGCCTCGATGGTGATCTTCTGGGCGATAAAATTAGCGCTGCAGAACTTGACCCTGGGGTCCTTCTGTATTGCTTCCTGGATCTTTCTTGCGCAGTTTGCGCAGTCCAATTCTGCTTCATAAGACTTTTTCATGTTGTATTCTCCTTTTGTTTTTTATAAGCATTTTAAGATCACTCAAGGATATGATCGAAACCCTGGGCGATAATGGATTTTACATGGTCATCACTTAACCTGTAATAGATGGTCTTGCCGTCTCTTCTGTTAGCAACGAGATTGGCTGACTTTAAGATCTTGAGCTGGTGGGAGATGGCCGACTGAGTCATGTTAAGACAGGATGATATATCGCGGACACATAACTCATTCTCCATCAGAGCAAACATGATCTTGACCCTGGTTGAGTCTGCAAACATCTTAAACAGATCTGCAAGATCAGAAAGGCATTCATCCTTGGGGATTCCGGTATTCTTGCTGATGATCTTATCCGGGTTATGCATAACGATTACCTCCTTCACAACATATGAATAATTGTTCATATGTTCAACTGTATGAATGATAACTCTCATTTCAGCCTTTGTCAACACAAAAAACTGCCTCCCCTTCCGGGAAGGCAGTCTGATAAAAGATTATGTCATGCCAGCTTATCAGGGCATGTACTCGATATAGATATAACGGAGAACGCCATTGATAAACTCAAAGGTATAGCTGCTTCCCCTGATATATCTCTCGGACTTTTTCTCGTATTTCATCCTGTAAGAAGTATATGTGCCGTCATCGCTGGTATAAGTATTGTCGCTGTCAGGATCTCCCGCGCTTGCCTTGATGTCTTCAACCGTAAGATTTGTCGGGAAATCGAACGTAAGGATATCCTGTGTCCTGTCCTCATAGACGGGCAGATAGACTTCATTGACATAACACTCGGCTAATGTCTTGTCTTCTTTCGTATCGTTCATTACATAGATCTGACCGCTGTAATAGTCACCCAGTTCGATCGAAAGACCGCTGGACTGATGGTTCTTCTCCATAACGGTATCCTTATTCTTGATAACCTTATCCTCGAAAGGAACTCCGTCATCGATGAGCTCCTGCAAAGTTACCTTGCCGAGAGTGTACTTCTTGCCGTTGATGTAGAAATTCATCTCATCGAAGTTTACGATGTTACCGTTGGATGAAGGATCCTTGGACTCTTTCGACTCCTTGGATTCTTTGGATTCACTCGTTTCACTTGTCTCCTTGGATTCCTTGGACTCCTCAGATTCTGAAGTTTCGGACGATGTCTCCTCGGGAGTTGTATCCGTGGGTTCAGTAGCGTTGCCTCCAAGATCGATGCCGTCAACAAGGCTCTTAAAGAAATCCTTTGCTTCCTCATCAGAAGCGGGTGTTACGAGCCATTCTTCATCAACATAAACGAGATCCAGCTTAATGGTCTCGGTATCTTCATTCTTTGCTTTATAGATCTCATCGAGAAGCTCATCGATCGTAGGATTCTTGAGATCATCCGCGATATCTTCCGCATCGATATACTTGAACTCGATCTTTACCTTTGCTTCTCCGGCCTTCTTGCTGCCTTCAACCTCTTTGATGTCATACTGAGCCATGGATGTCACGGCGCCCAAAGCATCCCACTGGTCGTCTGTATAGTCGGGCTCGGATACGGATCCCGCATCAACATACTTGGCAGTATTCTTACCCTTGAGAAGCTTAGAGAAATAAGTATCTGCAGCATTCTTGATATCAGCCGTTTCGCCCGTTGCGCCAAAGATGGAGCAACCAGAAAACAGAACCGCTACAGACATTGCGAAAGCAACTGTAGTTGCAAAAAGTCTTTTCGACAACATAAATGTAATCCTCCCTGTATTTAATGATTATTTTCCAAATCGTGGATAATTTTACTACATCAGAAGAAAAAAACAATTATATAACTTTCACATCAAATATAGCTGTTTTATGCGTTTTTCTGATTCTTTTCCTGTTTTGCAAGGTAAAGTTTGCTGTCAGCCTTATCAAGCAGCTCATAAAGATCGATATCGGGACCGCAGCGGAATGTGTGGAAGCCCGTACAAACAGATATCTTATAGGGCTTATCGGATACTGCATCATGTTCCTCGGTTATTCTCTGGATCCTGGTCTTGATAGCCTCTTCAGTTCCTTCCGCACCTACGAGTGCGAAAGCAACGAATTCATCTCCGCCCATCCTTCCGATAACGTCTTTTGTCCTGAATGCTTCCCTTAATATGTTGGCGGTCTCTTTTAAGGCAAAATCTCCGTCATCGTGACCATACTGATCGTTGATCTCCTTAAGATGGTCCATATCGGCATAGCAGACAAGAGCCAGCTGACCGTTATTCTCTGGATCCTTTATTATCCTGTCGGCATTGTTCATGAATCCTCTTCTGTTATAAAGACCCGTAAGCTCATCGGATTTGGCAATCTCATCGAGCATGGAGTTGACATTCATGAACTTTTCCAAAGAAGCCTGGAGTTCACGTCTTGTCTTGTTCTGCGCATCGAGGATTATAAGAGATCTTACAGTGATCGAAAGCTGCTGGGCTATGGGCGTTACGATCGCTATGTTGGAACACTCTGTCTCGGAAACCAAAACTCCGTATATGTCATCACCGATAAAAACGGGTGTTGCGATCAGGGTATGTCTTGCTTCAGACGGAATGTAATCATTTTCGAAGATCTTCTCCGTACGCATGAACTGCTGTTCCTCATTGACTTCATACGTGCCGTCTTCATCACAATAGACCTTGAGAAGGACCGTATTTGGACATCTCCAGTATGTCTGGGGACCGGCTTTGCTGCTGCCCTGGAAGAAATAGAGATACATCCTGGATATGCCCATAGTCGTGATGCCGGTAAGCAGAGTCTTGTATGAGATATAATCCGTTGTCGGATCGATCGTTATCTCGCCGGTCTGTCTGTTCATCAGACGCTCCAGTTCGCCTCTCTTATCGACGACTTCCTGGGTTATCCTGACGTTGTTAAATGCTATGTCCCTGTAGACTTCGGAGAAAAGATCCGAGATCTTGAGCTTGATGCTGTCATCATCGCACATGGAATAAGCGCGGTACTGAAGCATGCGAAGGGCATTGAAGAGTTTCTCTGCGGATATGTAATCCTCATAATCCGTTTTGACGAATTCGAAGAACATGTCGCATACTTCCGACTGTAGTGCATCATTCGATGTATCGCCTATGTATTCCTCATACTTGTCGATGAAAAGATCAAGCGCATCCTTGATATAGTCAACACTGTCAGTGGTATAGAAGACACCGAACAGATATCTTGCAACTGCGATCTTAAGTTTTTCTTTATTAGTTTCCCTTACGTTCAGGCCGAACTGCTTGAGCATCTGACCGTAATCGATATCGGTACAGCCGCAGGATTTTCTGAATACCAGATTAGTCCTCGTTGATATGTCCGTGGGAGTCTGGCTCGAAAGATAATTGCCTGTATTCATGACGGCCTGATAAGTAAGATCCGCGGAATTGGCTTCGACCGTCGAAAGCGGCGGGATCATTGACTTGGCAACGACATCGTCATCAAAGCCCATTACCAGGATGTCTTCACCCGGCACAAGACCTCTGTCGTAGAGAACCTTATATCCCCCTATCGCCATTCTGTCGTTCGCGAAAACGATCGCATCAAGATCAGGCGCTTCATCGAGAAGTTCATTAACAACATTCTCACTGTCTTTGGTGAAGTCTCCGTATACAACGGGGCAGTCAAATGATGATAAACCGAGAGATGCGATTATCTCATTAAAGGCTTCAAGTCTTAACTGGGCATCGCGGTTCGAAAGAGGGCCTGATACGAAACCTATCTTTCTTGCGTTATGCTTCTCATAAAGATGCTTTACTTCTTCACGGATGCCGGATTTGTTATCGAAATTTACCGTGTTATATCCTTCGTAATTCGAGAAAAGGAATACTGTCGGAACCTTTGGAAGAGAGGCTACGAATTCCCTTATCTCGTCTTCTTCCGCTCTGGAACATATAACGCCTATGAGAACATAAAGGATATCGATATTACGCTCACTGACGAGCTTATAAGCCGTATTGTACTGGTAAGTGTAATCGGCAGATCCGTATCTTCCGTCAGGACGTCCGACATATCTGCCGGGGATGATAAAGAGATTGGCATCAAGTTCCTTCGCTGCGATCTCAGCGCCACAGCAGCACTGCGCAGTAAAATAGTTGTCGAGATCGTCGACCAGAAGTCCGATGTTAATCCGATCTTTCATATATTACACCTGATACCTTTCATGCAAAAACCTTACTAATTGTACATTATGGAAGGCGATTTGAAAACCGCCGGGATTTACTGATCGAAGATGCCTCTGGTCTTGTGGCTCTGCTTGTCGGCATACATCTGAGTATCAGCCTCGCGGATGAGAAGATTGATGTTAAGGCTGTCGTCAATTATGTGTTCGGATATGCCTATGCTGGATACTACCTTAAAGGGCAGTGATGCACATTCGGGATCGTTTTCAAGATGATCATGTATCCTCGATCTTATATTATCCAGTTCGGGAGCAAGCCATCTGTTGCCCGTAATGGCACACACGAACTCGTCCCCTCCGAATCTTGCACATACTCCTCTCTTGCCTGCGAGAGCCGTAATAGCCCTTGCCACGCCCCTCAGAGCGAAGTCTCCTATGTTGTGTCCATAGTTATCGTTTATCTGTTTTAAGTTATCAAGATCGACGGAAAGAAGCGTTAATATCCTTGCGGAGCTATCGTTGCTGTCGATCATCTTCTTCAATGCTTCCGTAAAGCCTCTCCTGTTATAAAGATCCGTAAGATAATCCTTTCTGGATATATCCTTGATAACTGAATTGGCTTTAACGAGTGCCCTGTTATTTACTACGAGATTGATCATCGAACTCATGAACAATGAAAGTTCCTCAAAGCGCTGCTGCGACCTTAGATCAAGTTGCTTAAAGGCACTGAAGATCAATCCTGCAGATCCTTCCTGAGAGCTTATCTGCTTGCACAATATGACCTTATAGGGGCTTTCGTTATCCGTAATGAATTCGATGTCGGGAATGAGGCCGCGGAATCCGTAATACTTGCATCCGACATTATACGAATCCTCTGTCCCCGCGAAGACTGCGTGCATGCAGGAATTCTTTTCCCTTACGCCGATGAAGTTATACTGGTCTTTCCATATCCGGATCAATTGCTCTGCGATCACTCCTGCAACATCCACGTCATCACTGTTGATTATCCTTGATGAAAGACGGCCTATCTCGAGCAGATGGCGGGTGGAATCACTGATCTCACGCGAGAGTGAATCAATGATCTTGTTCTTGTCAAAATAACTCTTATCCTGGCATCCGCATGAACATCTCGGCTGCAGGGAATATTCAAAGAGGATCTGCTCCGGAAAATCATCTTCACCCTTATCGTGTTCTTCTATCATCCTGCAGATGGTATTGACACACTCGTTGTAGTCGAGTTCGCAGGTCGAAAGAACGGGATTGTTATACATGGCCTGGACGATGCCGTCAAATCCCGTCACTATAACGTCTTCCGGCACACTGTATCCGTGCTTTCTCAAAGACTGGCATACACCGATCGCCATAGAATCGTTCGCGCAGATTATCGCCTTGGGTATACGGAATCTCTGGGCGAACATCTCCTCCATCCTCTCTGATACGGTATAGCCGCGGAAATCCCCGTAATAGAGCATTTCTTCGGTAAATTCGATGGAATTGTCTCTTAAGACCTTCTGGAAGACATTTATCCTTTCTTCGGAATAACGGTTGCCTTCGAAACCAGCGAACATGATGACATCGGAGATCTTATGATCTTCTATGACATGTCTTACCATCTTCTCGAATCCGGATGCGTAATTGAAATCGATATTAATGCATCCTTCAACATTCTTTTGGATCGTGAACACAGGAACGCCTGCCGCTTTACCCATCTTAACAAGTCTGTTGATGACGGCATCGTTCTTGATTATCTCACCGAAAATGATAACGGCAGCAGGATCTATGTTGCGTATGAGCCCTGCAAACTCGACCTCCGTCTTCTCATATATGACTTCCGAAGAAGACGTTACGCCGAAAGTAAAGTTTACGGGGAAGTAACGGTCGTTATATTCGGAATCGGCCATCGCTTCCACGAAGAGATTATAGTTATCGGAATCGTCCCAGGCTCCGCATATGGCAACAGGCCTTGCGCATCTTGCCGGCAGATTTTTCTTTTCGAGTCTGATATTGCGGAGGAAAAGGCTTGCGACAGATCCCATGTTGCCTATATTGAACTCGAGTCTGGCGTTGTCTTCCTTTACATCTTTCGATTCAAAACAAACGATATGTTTCTGCCATTTCCTCTCGACATTCATCTTGGTATCGCACATGATGCGCTTCCAGTTCATGTCGGGAGCCGTAACGGCTACGGAAATCTCACGGTCCTCATCAGCCTTGGCTTCAAATGACAGCATGTATCTTGTTTCGGGCTCGATCGGAACCTTTCCCTGATAGAACTGAACCGCATAATCGACGTCTCCGTAATTGGTGGAATTTATGACAATGCGGTCGAACTCAAAATCAACTCTTCCCTCACCGCCGGCGGCGGAATGGAAGATCCAGTCATCCTTTTCGGAAGATATGAGGTTGCCCGTCTCATCGGCAGGTCTCATGTTGAAAACTCTTTCAGGACAGACTACGTTCTCGTCATACGAATCCTTCTGCCATACATTGACATAATCGATACACATCGCATTATGCATATCGAAAACCTCTTTATTGTCGGGAACACCTGATGAGAAATTGCCGACCGAAAGATAGAAACAGATGAAGAATTCCTTATTGAACGGCGCCGGATAAGCGGCCTTGTCACCAAATCTCGAGGTCGAATACCAGTAGGATTCGCGGTGATATTCCACGCCGTCAAGGAAGAATCTTATAAGTCCGGGTTCCCATTCACATGTATATGTATGGAAAGAATCAGAAAGGCTCCCCTGATCGATCTTGAGTTTATCGATGGCCGTCATCAAAGGGTTTCCGAATCTTATTCCTCCGTAACAGGATTTAAGGTCACTGTCGAAAACCGTTGCTGCGGTGATCCTGCCTGAAGCAGGGTAATCCAAAGAACCCTTTTCGGGAGAATAATCCTCAGAAGGGATCAGTTCAAATGCAGGCATAAGGCCTTTGCCTGAAGGCATCTTGATCGATGCTTCAAACTTGCCGTATTTGAACGAATGCAGACCAAAAGTAGTAAGCCTTCCGGAGGTGTACTTAATGGAACCGTCGGAAGAGATAACCTTCGACGGTTTTATGATCAGCATGCTGTTCTCTACGTAAACATGATAAGGGGTGTCGGCGAATTCCTGTTTGTCGCCTTCCATCCAGCCTGCAGGGTGTGTCTCAACATTCCACGAATGCGGATCAAGACCCAGCCCGTCAAATTCATCTGACCATATGAGTCTATACTCGTTATCTGAAGGTAATGAGTAGTTTTCTTGCATGATATTCGCGCTGAACCATTAACCGGAGATCAACTGATAACAATAACTGAAGATCAGTTGCTATCGCCGGAAGCCAGCTGAGGTCTTGTAAATACTACAAACTTATAGCAGTCGTCTGCCATGACTTCGAATGCTGAGAAGATGTCCATTATCTCATCATAGATCGTCTTCCAGCGCATTACATCGATGGCATCCGTATTGTTCATGAACATATTGCGGATGAGGATATCATAAAGTTTCTGATAATCACCCTTAAATACATCAAAGTCTCTTGTAGCAGAGATGATCTTGTTGTCGTCAGAACTGTTTCTCAATTCGTTAACGAGATTGATCTCTTTCTTTGCAGCGCTCGCGATGGAATTGATCGAGGCAGACAGGCCGTCCGTAACTTCCGTTACGTTATATCTGATAAAGCTCTGTGCGAGTCCGTCAAGAAGATCGATGCAGTTTTCGACATGTCTTACCATATGGAAGACGCGGAGACGTAGTTCCTCATCCATATCGATCTTATTGAGTTCATAGGTAAATTCATGGAAGATATGATCCGCTTCATCTTCCAATGCTATCGAACGCCTTACGAGAGGTCTTAAATCATCCATATTATCAAGCATCTCAAGGAGAAGAGAACAGTGGTTGTTAAGCTTCTCTGAAAGCTCTGTTGCCTTGTCAAAAATCATATCGCGATCTTGTTCTGTCATAATAGCCTCCGTATCTTTTAGTTATCAAAAAAAGTGCACTTGACTTTGGTTCTCGTTTACCTTAGTCACTGCCATCGCCGTTGCGAACCTGTCGTTCTTCTGAAGATCGATCTTGCTGTCATAAGCAAAATACTGTTCCACATCCGGCTTTTTGTCCAGTTCGTAAGGGCTCTTTTCGCTGGATTTCTTTAACTGCTTATTAATATACCTCTTATAGAAGAAAATGTACACAGTCGGTAATGTAATGACAAACATAATCGCAATACAATAGATCATCATAAACCAGAAACCCACAGAAAACAGTTCGATCTTCGCATCTGCCCTCGCGTAGATGTAGGCCATAAAAAGAACAGCCAGAGCAATGGAACTGAGCGCGGACAAGACCGCAGGAGTAAACTTTCCGAACTTATTGATGATCTTCGTTGCCAAACGTTCTTTTACCGGCAGCCTGCCGCAGACTTCTCCCGTCTGTCCGTTAACGACAAAGTGATAGTAAAGGCCTTCGTATTCATAACACATGAACCAGACAGGAACGAGACAGTACTTAACGTTTACTCCTGTCATGGATGTGAGATAAGTATCTCCGGATATCTCGTACTTACCGTCCCAGACTCTCTTGCCGCAGTCTTTTCCGTAATCGCTGAAACGGTCTTCGATCTTATCGATCATGTCTTCGGGAAGATTATCGTACTTATATGCGTAGAAACCCTGAAGGAAGGGAGTCTTGAAGTCGACGGCATCTTTCATCTCGAAAGGCTCGACCGCCTCGAGCATCCTCTGTCCCAGTTTCTTTGATCCCGAGAAAGGAACGTCTGCAAGACCGAACTTGAGCACACGCGTCAGATCGTAGCATGCCTGGATGCCGTCCTCATGTCTCATGCCGGAAGCAGTGATATCTGTCTTAAGGTCAGCCGAAACGAGCCATGCCGGCATGTAGATGCCCTTGATCCTTTCACGGACCTTGGCAGACTTAAAATCATTTGGAACTTTATCGGCAGTTTCAAGAAACTCATCGTAAAGAGACATGGCCTTCTCTTTCGTCACCTTGAAAGGAAGTATCATGTCAGGCTTGAACTGACGGGTAAGTCTTCTTGAGATCAATGTAGGAGATCCGCAGAAAGAACAGAAGGTCGCTGTCGTGGACTTGTCGGTTACTATCTGGGCACCGCAGGAATCACATACGAACTCCTGCTTATCGGCATCTTCAGCCGATACGTCTTCTCCCTCTTCATATTCCTTCTCACGGAATTTAAGAGCAAACGAACCGGTCTGCTCAAAGCTCTTCGCATCATATACACGACCGCACTGATGACACACCAACGCTCCGATAGACGCATCAAATGTCAGATTACCTGCACAGCCATCACATTTCTTGGAGATCGTACCTGACAATCCGTCTCCGAATGCTGTTCCGCCTATTGCCATATTTCACCCCCGTAAAGATAGGTGTCCCTTTTCCCACTTATATATTTATACCACAAATTGCGCCTTTAGTCATTTTATTATATATAATATGGCGTCACAAGAACTTGTATTGTCTGTCCTCTTTATCTCCCATTGCCATCACCGCCGATCCGAACCTGTCATGGCTTTCCATATCTATCTTCCCGTCATAGACGAAATACTGATCGGCCGGCGGACGCTTATCCAGTTCGTAGGGGGATCTTTGATCCTCTTTTTCCAGCTGCTTTCTGAAACGGATCTTGTAGATAAACCGGTATAACATTACGAAAGACAAGCCGAAGATGGCAGAGAACACTATGGCAATAAACATAAGATATGCTTCCGGCTCAACTTCATATAGATTTTTTATGAGAAACATGACAGGTAAAGACAAAGCCAAAGCCACGATAGCTGATATGAGCGCAGTCGAATACTTCCCCGCTTTTTCTATGATCCTGCCTATAAAAGACTCTCTTTCGGGCAGCCTGCCGCAGACTTCCCCCGTCTGACCGTTTACGACAAAGTGATAATACAATCCTTCATATTCATAACACATGAACCAGACAGGAACGAGACAATACTTGACCGAAACTCCCGTCAGCGCAGTAATGTAACTGTCGGATCTGATCTCATATCTTTTGTCGAAGCTCATCTTTCCGCATTCTTTGCCATAGATATCGAAACGCTCCTCGATCCTGTCGATCATCCTCTCCGGAAGCTTATCATACTTATGAGCATAGAAACCCTGGAGCATGGATGTTTTGAATTCCACGGCTCCGTTCATGTCGAAAGGTTCAACGGCTTCAAGCAGGCGCTGGCTGAGTTTTCCCGATCCCGAAAAAGGCACGTCTGCAAGACTGTATGTGATTGCTCTGGAAAGATCATAACTGTATCTCATATTGCCTTCTCTTCTGAGACCGCTCGCACTTATATCCGTCATGCAGTCAGCCGTAACGAGCCATACGGGCATGTATATGCCCTTTATCCTCTCGCGGACTTTGGCAGATCTGAAATCCCTGGGAACCTTTTTGGCTGAAGACAACATTTCATCATAAAGCGACAATGCCTTCTCTTTGCTGACACTGAAGGGGATTATCATATCCGGCTTAAACTGCCTCGTAAGACGTCTTGATATCAGCGTGGGCGATCCGCAGAAAGCACAGAAAGTCGCAGTCGTCATTTTGTCGGTGATTATCTGGGCGCCGCAGGAATCACATGCATATTCCACTTTATCAAGGTCTTCTTCGTCGATATCTTCGCCGTCAAGATATTCCTTCTCGCGGAACTTCAAAGCAAAAGATCCCCGCTCCGTCAAACTGTCAGTATCATAGATCCTGCCGCACACATGGCAGACTATTGAACCAATGACCGCATCATAAGTAAGATTGCCGGCACAGCCGGTGCACTTTTTTGATATCGTTCCTGAAATACCGTTCCCAAAACCGGTTCCGCCAAGTATCATCTTATCCCCTCTAGTTCCTCCGATATAAGATATTTATACCATATTTTCCCTTTCCGCGCGAAAAGAAGAGCCGCTTCACTCAGGAAGCGGCTCAAGTGGCATATACTTCAGAGGGTCATTATCCTTTTTTATTGATCTTCATATCGTACTTATAGAGGAACGTGACAACCTGCTTTCTCAAGCAGTCGCCATAAGGTCTAAACGTACCGTCAGAATAACCTGACAGGATACTCTTCTCATAAGCCCACATAGCTGCTTTATAGTAGTAAGCGCCTCTCCTAACATCCGGGAACATGCAGTACTTTGACTGCGGCTCCGGAGATCCAGCCATCCTCCAAATGAAGGTTACTATCTGTCCTCTCGTGCACATTCTAGACGGTCCAAACTCAGTCTCGGAAATACCCGTGGTGATGCCGTTTTCGACCGCCCAGATAACAGGTTTAAAATAGTAGTCAGACGAAATTACATCCTGGAAAGGGCATTTGGATGACTTCGTTTTAGGTTCACCCATGAATCTATAGAGGAACGTTACGATCTGGGCACGGGTGCATTTGTTTCCGGCACGGAACTCCGTCTGGTTTGCATAACCTTTTACAACGCCCTTATTATTTAAGTAATAAGCAGGCTTGTACCAATAATCGTTTTTGTTCGTTACGTCCTTAAAGAGAACCTGAACCGAACACTTGGCAGTTGCGCCTCCGCAGCTTGCAGTTATGGTTACTTTTCCGGCCTGCTTTGCCGTAATCTTGCCGTTTTTGTTTACAGTTGCAATATTGCTGTTGGAAGACTTCCAGGCAACTGCGTTAGTCGAACCTTTGACCGTTGCCTTAAGCGTTATGGTCTTGCCTACAACGACTTCGGCATTCTTCTTGTCCACAGTTATTGTCGCAACCGGTTTCTTAGTGGGTGTGGGAGTGAGCTTATTTATTTTCTTTGTCTCCACATGTGATGCATCGTGACGGCAGATCCTTCTCTCTTCTCCTTCTTCGTCCACTGTCGCTTGCTTGGAGACATACCAATCACCCCAGTCGTGACCCGTGGCAGGTATTTCGACCGTTTTGGAAACAGTTATATCTTGTCCTGTTCTGCTTTCTGAATAAATCAGGGATGCTTCATACAGATATTTACCGGATTTTTCGCAGGAAACATATTCTGCCTTTGTAATTACTGCATATGTTCTTACAGTAACTTCATAATTCTCAATTGCCGGATTATACTGGAATGTAATATCTGCATAGTCATATCCGCCTGCATCATTAAGAATCCAATTTGTTTCTTTCACAGACCAGTTGTCTTTTGTTAAGATCTTCTGTTTCCAACCGGTAGGCACATTCAATTCTTCAACATTGGGAGGCAGATATATTTTCCCGTCAGTTATACGGGATAATACATTTACTTTCTCAAGCATTGTGTTCATGCTAAGATCCAGAAATTTTAGGTTTTCTGAATAAACTTTAATTTCCTTAAGGAAGAATGATCCCGTAACATCTATGCTGCTTAACTGACTATCAACACATGAGATCTCCTGAAGAAGATGGTTTTTGCTGGTATTCAGTTCAGTAAGCTTGGTTCTGCCGCAATAGAGATAATTAAGATTATGGAAAGTCGTAAGATTCAATTCGGTAATACCATTACCACTGCAATTTAAAGAATCGATTTCCGTGAAATACTCTATACCGGTAAGATCTGTTATGCCCATACCTGATACATCAATCTCTTTGGTTTCATTTATTTCTTCTTCTGAAAGAGTACCGTCGAAATTTTCAAATACCCAACTCCTGAAATTATCATCAGGGAAATTATCCCTGACGACAGGAATCTCGTCTGCCCGTGCTGTCTTTGCGGGGATCATAACTATACCGGCCGCCAGCCCAAGAGCAAGAAGAGCAACCGATATAACCCCCATAGTTGTTTTTTTCATATTGAACTCCTTTCCGGTTTAAAAAAAACCATTAATAGTATCAATAGAGTTCCAATATGTCAATAAAAAAGTCCCGGGATTTTTCCCGGGACTTAAAAAGCATTATCTGACAATTATCAGAGAGGGTTCATCCTTTAAAACTTGCGTTATCCTTTTTTGTTGATCTTCATATCGTACTTGTAAAGGAAAGTGACAAGATGCTTTCTCAAGCAGTCGCCTTTAGGTCTAAACGTACCGTCTGAATAACCTGACAGGATTCCTTTCTCATTAGCCCATATGGCGGCTTTGTAGAAGTAATCGCTCTCCTGTATGTCACAGAACCTGCATTTGCCGTTCTTAGATTCAGGCTTGCCTGCCATCCTCCAAAGGAATGTGACAACATGCGCTCTCGTGCAGACTCCCTGAGGATCAAATCTGGCCTTTGATGAGCCTGTGCTGATGCCTTTTTCGCTCGCCCATATAACTGCCTTATAGTAATAATCAGAAGATATTACATCAGAGAATTTGCATATGGATGATTTCGTCTTGGGCTCGCCCATTAATCTGTAAAGGAAAGTTACTACCTGAGCCCGCGTACATTGGTTATTAGCGCGGAACTCTGTCTGATCTGCATAACCTTTTACAATGCCTAAATCATTCAAGTAATAAGTAGGCTTGTACCAGAAATCATTTTGGTTCGTCAGATCCTTAAAGAGAACCTGAACTACACACTTGGCAGTTGCACCGCCGCAACTTGCAGTGATAGTTACTTTTCCTGCCTGCTTTGCCGTAATCTTGCCGTTTTTGTTTACAGTTGCAATATTGCTGTTGGAAGACTTCCAGGCAACTGCGTTAGTCGAACCTTTGACCGTTGCCTTAAGCGTTATGGTCTTGCCTGCAACGACTTCGGCATTCTTCTTGTCCACAGTTATTGTCGCAACCGGTTTCTTAGTGGGTGTGGGAGTGAGCTTATTTATTTTCTTTGTCTCCACATGTGATGCATCGTGACGGCAGATCCTTCATTTGGAGGATGGCTGGATCTCCGGAGCCGCAGTCAAAGTACTGCATGTTCCCGGATGTTAGG
>JAIKVV010000045.1 GCA_024685385.1 Saccharofermentans sp.
CATCAGCATGAAGATGAGATCCTGTCTTTCGATATATTCGCCTGTTCCGAAAGTGTCGGAAGAAACATAAGGGTATCCGACGCAGATGGCATTCTTCTCGCCCCAGAGCAAAGCCTTCTCATACCAGGAATCCTTCTCCACATCTTTGAACCTGCTCTTAAGGCCGCTGACTGAAGGCTTGCCTGCCATCTCGTAGAGAGTCTGCGCCACGGCTTCCCTGGTGATGAGATCAGTAGTCTTTGCGCCTTTGGGCATATGACCTTCCATCCTCTTGGGTTCGGTATATTTTGCTTTTGTGCTCAAGGTAACTTTATCGTCAAAGCAGAGGAAGCAAATATTGTCCCTGCCGGTGGATGTATCTCCGCCGTAATCTATCGTCCAGGAATGTCCCTTGCAGACATTATATTCGGCCTTCTTGACGCCTTCCTTATAGGTCTTTATGAGGAAGGGATTATAACCTATATCGAGCTTCGTAAAACTGTTGGTGAAAGCCTGCAGGAAATATACATAACAGTTTTTAGACAGATCGAGTTTTCCTATCTGATTTACTGCGCAGTCAAGATAGACGAGTTTGGGATTATGCGTAAGATCCAATGTCTTGATCCCGTTATAACTGCAGATGAGTTTCTGGAGTTCAGGATTCTTCGTGACATTGATGCTCTTAACGTCATTGTTGGCGCAGTTATAATACTGCAGTCCCGGGTTCTTCGTAACATCGATGCTGCCCAATCCCGGGTTATCCCAAATATCAAGTCTCTTCATCTTGGGATTGTGCGTGACATCCAGTTTCTTTAGCTTATTCCTGAAAGCATCGAGATGAGCAAGTTTCGAATTCCCGGAAATGTCGAGCGATGTAAGTCCGCATGAACCGCATGTCAGATGTTCGAGTTCCGGGTTATGCGTTACGTCGAGCTTCTTGAGAGGGTTGGTATTGATCTCCAGGAAAGCCAGTTTCGGATTCTTTGAAACATTGATCGAAGTCAGCTTGCATTCAAAGCAGAATACCCAAACCAGTTCCGGATTGTTCGAAAAGTCCAGCGTCTTGAAGTTATTGCCCGAACACCATACTCCGCGGAGATCTTTGTTCTTCGAAAGATCCATCGAGGATATCTCATTATCGTTGCACCATAGACCCTGAAGATCAGTAAAGAATTCCACTCCTTTTACCGACTTGATCCCCATGCCCTCGCAATGGATATTTATGGTCTCGCCAAGTTCCTTAGCGGAAAGATATCCGTCACCGTTCCTGTCGTAATCAGATCCCGATATCACTGCCCGAAACTTTGCATCAGGAAAGTTTGTTGAATTGATCTTGACCTTCGATGCGGCAGCATATGCTTCATTACTGTTCCACGGGATGACAGCTCCGATCCCCGCCGTTACGATCCCAACCGCAAATACAGCAAGAATGCCTTTTATCTTTCCCTTAATCATTTTCACGATCTGATCCGTCCCTTCGATCCTTGAATGTGATTTTCGATGAACAGACTAATTATAGCAGAACAAGCCATGCATCCTCCACGCCGGTGAAAAACAACGCGGCATTTGCTTCTTAAGATCTGATCGCTTCCAGGACCGGCTCAAGATAAGACTTATCGGTCCAATCGCACCCCTCATCTTCCTTGCATTCCATGAGCGCGCTTTCCCACAGCTCCCAATCCTTGGGATCTTTCCCGGCAACGGCTTTCCTTAACATCTTGCAAAGAGTCCGGTCTGCGAAAGTCATTGTCTTCATGTCAAATGCTCCCCTGCAATAGAAAACAGGTATCCCTTTAAGATCATCTTTCATATTCATATCGATGAGCGCATCAACAAATTTCTTATCGTAGGGTGATGCAGCACATGTGTAGACAAGGACCTTCTTACCCTTAAGCCTGTCTATATTCTTCTTAAGGAAGCTTGTACATGAAATTCCGGATGCATATACAGCTCCTCCGACAACTACCACATCGCATTGAGCCAGCTGATCCCTATCGGCTTCCTTGGTGCTGACACAAGGAAAACCGGTTGCTTCAGAAAGCCATTCGGCATATTTCTTCGTTGCACCGTACTTCGTCTTATAGATTATTATCCCTTCCATTTATTTAACCTCCGTAAGATTCTTTTCGATCATTGTTATCGTCTTTATGGTCGTCTTAAGGTCGCGTTCCGGAATGCCCTCAAACATCTTCGCCATTACCTTCATGCTCATTTCATTGTTTTTCTCGCAGAACTTAAGGCATTTCTTCGTAAGTTTGATTCGCTGCTTTCTCTTGTCATTTGCATCCTCTTTGAATTCCACAAAACCTTTGCTCTCAAGCTTCAAAAGGATCTGTTTGACATTCTGGTGCGAGCTTCCCAATATCTCCGACAGTTCTCTTATCGTCGGCGCTTCCCTGCACATGTTTATGCATATGATCGCGAAAAACTGTTTCCAGCTGATCTCCTTCATCATGTTGTCCGCCATCGCCTGAAAGCGGTTCTCGAATGCGCTCAAAAGCCCTAAAAGATAATAACTTGAAGGAATGCCTTCAAAATCCAGCTGGTCGCTCTTTACCACAGATTCAATGCTCATATTGCTCCTCCCTTTGTTTTCCTCCCGGCATATAACCGCAATAGGTAACATATTACATATTATGGTAACATGTTACCTATCTATTGTAAAGCATCATTTTTTTCATGTTATAATAGCCTTAACCCGGGTCCATCAGCCGGAAAAACGATCTGCGGTCTTATTGGGGAACAGTCACATGATAAAGAAACTCATCTCATTGCTTCTTACATTATCAGTCCTTTCGGGCCTTGCATCATGCAGCAGGACTGATAAGTTAAAGACCGGCGATAAGATCGAGTTCGGCAATTACAAGGGATATAAGGCCTGGCGCGTTCTGGATGTTGAAGGATCCGAAGCTTTGCTGATCACAGAGGGCATTGTCGATAAATACGTATTCGACGGGACATATAACGGCTGGGAAAGTGACAACTGCGATATCCGCAATTGGCTTAACACGACATTTATCGGCGAGGCCTTTTCAGATGAAGAGCGGAATAAGATAGTCAATAAGACCGGTGACGATGTCTTCCTTTTAAGCATTGAAGAGGCAT
>JAIKVV010000034.1 GCA_024685385.1 Saccharofermentans sp.
CGTATGCTGCCGCAGCGTCCTGATATACCGCGCATCTTCCTGTCCATGGAGCTGAATGACATCCAGACTCTCCTCATAATACTCCATGATGCCTTCGATCGGCTCATTGACAAATACGCCGACTTTCTTCACACTGCTGCCTTGCAAATAACTTTCCAACTCACAAAATGTGCCAAGCGGGATGGTACGCCGGAAGCCCTCCGACAGGATAAAGCCGACATAGTCTACCTTCAGATCCATTGCCGTGATCACATCCGGCGGATTCATCATCCCGCAAAGTTTGATCTTTGTTTCTATATTCATTTCATCGTTACCAACTCGTATTCTCTCGAACCAATGCCGATCTTTTCTGCATGCTCCAGGGTCTCCACCCAGGATACATTATGATTGCTGTTGTGCCATACATCCCCGTGGTCATGAAAATGCTCACTGGCCATCTTGTACCCGAGCTGACTGTTGCGGATCGGCTCAGCTTTCTGGCACAGATCCACGCACGCCTGATCCAGTGCTACCGGATCAAAGGATGCCAGCATACCGATATCCGGCAGGATCGGCGCATCATTCTCGCCATGACAGTCACAGTTCGGAGAAACATCCGTGATCAGGCTGATATGGAAGCACGGTCTGTCGTGAACAACAGCTGCCGTATATTCCGCCATCTTTCTGCCCAGCAGTGCTGCCGCATCCCAGTTATTGTTTTCGATTGCATCAAAAGCACAAGCGCCGATGCAGCGTCCGCAGCCTTTGCATTTTGAAGGATCTATCCGGGCTTTGTTATCTTCGTAAACGATGGCGTCAGATCCGCATTCTTTCGAGCATCTTCTGCATCCTTTGCAAAGGTCGGTAATTACATGAGGATGGCCGCTTTGATGCTGCTGCATCTTTCCCGCGCGGCTGCCGCATCCCATTCCGATGTTCTTTATCGTGCCGCCGAAGCCGGCCGCTTCATGGCCCTTGAAATGCGTTAATGAAACGAAGATATCCGCATCCATCACGGCGCGTCCGATATATGCTTCCTTGCAGTATTCCCCGTTAGGCACGGGCACGACTATGTCATCAGTTCCACGAAGACCGTCGGCTATGATTATCTGGCATCCGGTCGTGACCGTATTAAAACCGTTTAAGTTAGCGCAGTCCATGTGTTCGAGCGCGTGCTTGCGGCTTCCGGGATAAAGGGTATTGCAGTCGGTAAGGAAGGGAAGACCTCCGTTATCCTTGATGACATCTGCAACGGCCTTGGCATAGTTAGGTCTTAAGTAAGCAAGGTTTCCCAATTCTCCGAAATGCATCTTTATCGCAACGAACTTATTGTCCATGTCGATGCATTCTATTCCTGCCAGGCGGATCAGTTTCTGAAGCTTAGCAGTAAGACTTACTCCAAGCCCCGTCCTGAAATCAGTAAAGTAGACTTTTGACTTCCCCATCTTAAGCCCTCCTCATCCTCAGATCATGTTTGCCGCTCCGTTCCCCTCATTGTTACGGCTAATATTTTATCACAGTATCCATGTTTAAAGTTTTTTCGAATGTTCATAGAGACTACACATCTTTATCTTACAATTCCACCATGAACATATGGGGCAGTATCGAAAGGAGAAGGATTATGAAGAAGACATTTATTTCAGTTGCAACAGCTTTTTGCATTTCCTTCCTGATAGTATTTCTGGCAGGAGTGGCATCTTATACTTCCATGATAATAAACGATGCTAATGATGCTTTCATAAACTCTCCTGAACACGATCCTTCTTTGCAGCAGACGGAATATAAAGATAAAGAAGAGATGATGGCAGACACTTACAGATCCTGGGGAGAGAAGTATTACAGGGAAGAACCTGACAGATACGGATTCTACGGGGTGATCATGGATCCTGATAAGAGTTATGAACCCGTGACAGAACCCCGTAATTTTCTGGAGATATATGAAAAACCCAGGGTAATATCTGAGGAGATGATCGAGACAAAACATTCTCATGAAGTAAGGGTGGAATATGCTGATTACAGCAAAGGAATCCGTATCATGCTTATAGACGGATCTTTATCATTTGATGATGTTTTCTTTGATATCTCTTTATCAGACTTATATTGTGACGACTACTTTATTACCGGCGGGACGATGACCATAAGAGGTGATCTAAGCGGAAATGAATATGTTTTTTCCGCATCCGGTCCCGATTACGCTGATCCGGATAAGACGATTCCTGTTGAGCAGTGGATCCCTCAAAAAGACGGAATCAGGGCTGTTGCTTATCTCTGGAACAGTTCTCAAGTACAGCCTGAATTAAATGATGTAGCAAAAAAGGCCTGCAAGTCATATATGGAAGAATACGAGGATGGGGAGACATATTATATTACCCCTTTGTATAAGGAAGGATGGTTTACAACAAGTGTTTATTACAGCCGGGAAATTTATGTTCAGGGACATGGATACGTAATAGCTGTATGCGATGTTTTTAATCCCATGCGTTATGTTATGGAAGAATACTATCTTGAATACATCCTCTTCCTGTTATGTCTTATCATATGTGAATCTCTTCTGGCAATCGTCTTTATTCTTTTGTACCGCAATCAGAAGATGTTTGATCTGAGGAACAGAAGAATGATCCGCGGGATAACTCATGAACTCAAGACTCCCCTTGCAGTCACTAAGGCCTGTGTGGAGAACTGGGAATATATCGATAAGGAACAAAGACCCGAATATTCGGCAAAGATAATCTCGGAAGTTGACCACATGTCAGACCTCATAACAAGACTTCTTGATCTTTCCAAACTATCCGGCGGCGACGTGAAGGTGCATCCTGAACACATAGATCTCATGCATCTTACCCGGACTGTATATGAAAGAATGAAGGAACTTGCAAATGAAAGGGATCTTGATGTTGAGATCGAAGGCGGATCAGGACAGGATGAGTTCACGGTGTCAGCCGATCCCGATATGATGAGCATCGTTATCGATAACTTCATGTCCAACGCGATCAAATTTGCCGATAAGAAGATCACGGTCAAACTCTCTTTGAGCGGAAGGAAGACCAGATTTGAGATCACAAACGACGGCGCTAAGATATCAAAGTTCGATCAGAAGAGAGTATGGGATGTCTTCTATAAGACAGACGAATCCAGGAGTGATAGAATTGGAAGCAGCGGAGTGGGGCTGTCCGTAGTTAAGAACATCCTGGATCTGCATAAGGCAAAGTACGGATGTAAAAGCAGCAATGCGGGAACCTCTTTCTGGTTTAGCATGGATTCAGACAAGGAGAATGAAGCATAAGGATGTACCGTTTACTTATCGCGGAAGATGACGATACATTGAGAAATGTCCTGGTGATGTTTTTCGAAAAGAACGGGTTTGTGACCGATGCCGTAGATAACGGGATCGATGCATGTTCTTATGCTGACCGCCAGAGGTATGACATCGTGATCCTGGACATCATGATGCCGGGAAAAGACGGCAGGGAAGTCTGTAAGTTTATCCGCGGCAAGTATGATGTTCCCGTAATATTCCTTACGGCATTGGGAAGCGAGGATGATATCGTCACAGGCTACGAAGTCGGAGCAGATGAATACATGAGCAAACCCTTCTCCAGCAAGGTCCTGCTTGCCAAAGTCAATGCGCTGATCAGCAGATATCACGGCCTTCTCGTTAAGGACGGAAAGATCAAAAAAGACGAGATCACGATCGAGCCTTCAAGACGTTATGTTGAGGTGTCCGGCAAGGCTGTCGATCTGGCGCCAAAGGAATATGATCTGCTGATGTGTTTCCTCGATAATCAGGGGATAATACTTACCCGTGATCAGATACTTGATAAGGTCTGGGGTATGGATTACGACGGCTACGACAGGACTGTAGATACTCACATCAAGATGCTGAGAAAAGCCCTGGGAAATGCCGGTTACCATATCGAGACCGTTATCAAGTCAGGCTATGTCTGGAAGAACCGGGAATGAGATCTCTTATCTCCTGAACTTGGATATGAAATTCCAGGCGGTTTCAACCGAGTGGTGTCTGCATTCGTGGATCTGTCCGCTCACGCTGCCGAAAGCGGTCCGGATGATGCCGTCTTCACTTTCGTAGTAGTTAACGGTGAGGGTGCTGCCGCGCGTCTCATCGTAAAACTTTTCGACCTTGTCGCCGGGGATGCCGTAGATCTTATCCTGCCAGTTATCCTTGTCTTTAAAATCCACTGACTCGAATCTTTCCTTGAGCTTATTTGTCGAGGCAGCATACTTTAATCTGTCAAGGCATGCTTCGTCCTGGAAAGGAAGCTCGGGGAGATGTGATTCCTCGCCGCCCGAATAGAAGAGCGGGACGGGTACGGCCGTGTTGAGCTTGGGATCGCCGAGGGACAAGCCCCAGGGGTTTTCTTTTATCGGGAAGAGTGCGCTGCAGGGAGCAAGTCCTGCGAAGATCTCAGGATATTCCTGATAAAGATCCCATGTCTTGCCGCTGCCCATGGAGAAGCCTGATGCATAGATCCTGTGTTCGTCTATTGGATATTTTTTCTTCAGATCTTCGATTACCGCGACGGCTTCGGTTGCGGTCACGTCCATGTGATTGTCTATGGATACGAAGAGGAAATCGTGATCGTGGCAAACTTCCCACCAGCCTGCAACGAAGGTCAGATACATGGAGGAATCGCCGCCGCCGTGGAAGCCCACTACGAGCGGAGCGGGGCCTTTGTCAAAGAGTCCGTTGTTGTAGTATGCGAAGTATCCGACTTTGTGTTCGGGCTGGTCTTTAAAGCGGCCCTTGTTATCTGCTGAAGTCTTAACGAGAGTCGAGCCTGCTTCTTCGGTCATGTTGAGTTCTTCGAAGATGGGCTCGTATTCGATCTTGCCGCACCACATCTTGAAGAGCCTTACGAATTTCTTAAAATCGTCTTTGTAGTCTGCTTCATCCTTTATGAGGAGATGTTCGCAATCTTTGAAAGCGGAATTGATCTCATCTGAATTGCCGACGGAAAGGACCGCTATATCTTTGCGTTCAACTACGGGCATCACGCTTAAGTTTTCCATCGAGCACATTGCGGGCGTGATCTCGCCCGGCCCCCAGAGATACTCTCCGTCAAGTTTTTTGAGGAGCTTGGTCGCAACATAATCTGCGGACTTGCCGTAGCTGTAGATGTCGGCTCTGAAGATCGCGCCCCTGATGAAATATCCTTTGAATTCCTGAGCGAAAAAGTCAAAGACGGATGCGATGCCGTCTTCGTATTCGGGATGGTTCCTGACTTCTGCGATGAGGGATATATAAATATCTTCCTTTGCATTCTCCCAGCCGCCTTCACAGGTCGGATAGATGAAGAGAACGGACGAATCGACATTGGCCGCGATGTCCGAAAGCCCTGTCTTTTTCGCGAAAGATACGGCATCTTCCATGCCCTGTTTTTCTTCTTCGAAAACGAGGAGCAGAGGCGCCCTGAATCCGTAGTTATTTACCTGTCCGTCGATATCGTTTGAGGGGACATATGCCTTGAGATAAAAATTCTCATATTCGTGTTCCCAGAACTTTCCTCCGTCGGGAAGTTTGATCACTTCCGGTCTTTGCATCAAACCCATCTTGTCTGACTCCTTCCTCGTTAAATAATCCCAACAAGGATTATAACATTGATGGAGCGGATCAGATGATGTTGCGGATCCCTTCGCAGATCTTTCTTGCGACCAGGGGGTTATTCATGGTGTAAAGATGGATCCCTTCGGTGTCGCTTACGAGGAGGTCTATTATCTGGCTTAGGCAGTATGCCATTCCCGCATCGAAAAGGGCATCCTTGTTGTCTTCGTAACGTGATATTATCTGCTCGAACCTTCTCGGGAAGGATGCGTGGCACATGGGCACGATCCTTTTTATCTGGGCTGCGTTTATCACGGGCATTACACCCGGTATGACCGGGATGTCGATGTCCGCGATCCTGCAGTCTTCGTGGAAACGGTAGAAGATCTCGTTATCGAAGAAGAGCTGGGAGAGGAGGACTTCCGCTCCGGCATCCACTTTTTTCTTAAGACTCTTCATCTCCGATACCATGCCCTGTGATTCCGGGTGACACTCGGGATAGCAGGCGCCGAGGAAGCAGAAATCGTTATCCTTCTTAAGATAAGATATAAGATCGGACGAGTGGCGGAAATCGTCTTTGGCGGGCACATTGGGATTGGAATCTCCCCTTAAGGCGAGGATGTTCTCGATCCCTTCGCTCTTGAGAACGTTCGCAAACTCGTCGATCTCTTTCTTATCGTAATGAAGGCAGGTTAAGTGCACCACAGGTTCAATGCCGTATTCGTATTTGATCTTCTTTGCAAGCTCGATCGTCCTGTTGCAGTTGGAGGAGCCTCCTGCGCCGAAAGTCACGCTTATGAAGTCCGGATGAAGCTCGCTTAAGACTTCCAAAGTCTCATCGATGCTTTCAAGCTCGGCATCCTTCTTGGGCGGAAATATCTCGAAAGAAAGACTTCTCTTTTTCTTGTAAACCTGTGATACTTTCATCTTTATCCTCTGATTATCTTTGCTGCCTCGACCAGATTGATGAGGCTCTTTTCTGTTTCTTCGTTTCCTCTTGTCTTGAGACCGCAGTCCGGGTTGACCCAGAGCTTGCTGTCTTCGATCTTCTGTCTCATCTTGTTCAATGCATTTACGATCTCTTCAACGGAAGGAACACGGGGACTGTGGATGTCGTAGACACCGGGGCCGACTTCCGTCTTGAAGTTATTCTCTTTAAGCGAATCGAGGATCTGAAGATCGGAACGCGATGCTTCGAATGTTATGACATCGGCATCCATCGCATCTATCGCCGGGATGATGTCCGTGAATTCGCTGTAGCACATATGCGTATGGATCTGGGTCTCGGGTCTTACCTTGCTGTGAACGAGCCTGAAAGCGGGGATCGTGAAATCAAGATACTCGCTGTACCAGTCGGACTTCCTCAAGGGGAGCTTTTCGCGGAGAGCTGCTTCGTCGATCTGGATGATGTTGATGCCGTTTGCTTCAAGATCCAATACCTCGTCTCTTATCGCAAGAGCGATCTGGAGTATGCTCTCCTTGATGGTGATGTCTTCTCTGGGGAAGGACCAGTTGAGGATCGTGACGGGACCCGTGAGCATTCCCTTGACGGGCTTATCCGTGCAGGACTTTGCGAAAACGGACCATTCGACAGTGATGGGGTCTTTTCTGGATACGTCGCCCCAGACGATCGGAGGCTTGACATTCCTCGTTCCATAGGACTGTACCCAGGCCTTCTCGGTGAAGATGAATCCCTTCAGGTGCTCGCCGAAATATTCGACCATGTCGTTACGCTCAAATTCGCCGTGGACCAATACATCGAGACCGATCTTTTCCTGGAGCTTGATGCATTCTGCGATCTTCTTCTTGTTGAATCCGATATATTCTTCCTTTGACTTTAATCCCTTCCTGAATTCCTGTCTGTTCTTTCTTACATCCTGAGTCTGGGGGAAGGAACCTATGGTCGTCGTGGGGAAGAGAGGAAGAGATAATTTTTCTTTCTGGATCTTCTCTCTTTCGTGGAATTCGGGGAGTCTTACGTAGTCTGAATCCGTTATGGCTTCGACTCTGTCCTTGACGTCCTTATCGAAGCTGTCTTTACGCTCGCCGAAAAGTTCCTGATTTTTCTTGAAGACGGGGCTGTTTTCGAAGTCTGATCCTGCCAGAGATGCGATCTCATTAAGCTCGGTGAGCTTTTCTTCTGCGAAAGCGAAATGCTTCTTATAATCAGGATCGAGCTTTGTCTCGCTTTCGAGTGTATAAGGTACATGGAGCAAAGAGCATGATGTTCCGAGGACAACATTCTCGACATTAAGATCAGTCAGGATATCCAAAGTTTTCTTGTAGTCGTTTCTCCAGATGTTCTTGCCGTTGACAAGACCTGCAACGAGGATCTTATCCCTAGGGAATCCTTCCGCCTTTATGAGATCCAATGTCTTTCTTCCTTCGAGAAGATCAAGACCGATGAGATCGAGATCAAGCCTTATGAGTTCGCTGTAGATATCCCTTACGTCGCCGAAATAAGTCTGGAGCAAGATCTTAAGCCCCTTCTTATCCTTGAGGATCTCACCGTAGATCTCAAGGAAGAGTTTTATGTCTTCGGCATCAAGATCTCTTACAAGATAGGGTTCGTCGAATTCGATGATCTCTGCGCCTGCCGACGCCAGGGAAGATAAGAGCTTTATATATTCCTTTGTGAGGGCGGAAGATACGTCATTGATCTTCTTCGATCCCGTGAACTTGCATAGCTTTAAGAGAGTGAAAGGTCCGATGAGAGCGGTCTTGGTTTCAACACCGAATTCTTTTGCTTCGAGGTACTCGTCAAGGGGTTTGCTGCCGGTAAGAAGGATCTTTGTATCGTCATCGATCTCGGGAACGATGTAGTGGTAGTTGGTATTGAACCACTTTTTCATGGCGAGTGCTTTTACATTGCCCTTATCGGCCTGATAGCCTCTTGCCATTGCAAAATATGTCTCAAGATCTGAAAGACCCAATTCCTTATATCTTGCAGGGATGATGTTGAAGAGAAATGCCGTGTCGAGCACATTGTCGTAGAAAGAGAAATCATTGGAAGAGATGTAGCTGATGCCTGCTTCCTTTTGCTTAAGAAGACCTTCTTTTCTGATGCTCTTTGCAACTTCCTTAAGACCATCTTCATTGAGTCCGCCCGCGAAGAACTTTTCGGATGCGAACTTCAATTCCCTGTCCTTACCTATCCTGGGGTAACCTGTTACTGATGTTTTCATGTTTATTTCCTCCGTTGGGATTGTTTTCTTGATAGCGAGTATAAGACCTCAAGGACAATAGGTAAAATACATATAATCTTACTTATCCATAGATTTTATCTATGGTGAGTGTTAGAATGCTCTTAACGATGATCAAGGGGGATAAGATCCTTATGACATATAAGCAGCTCCATTATGCGGTTACGGTTGCGGAAGAAGGCAACATGACAGCAGCAGCAAAGAAACTCTTCATTGCCCAGCCGAGCCTTACTTCCGCCATCAGGGAACTTGAGAATGAATACGGCATAACGATCTTTTCGAGATCCAACAAAGGGATAGAGCTTACGCCGGAAGGAGAAGAATTCTTAGGTTATGCAAGGCAGATCCTCGATCAGACCCAGCTTATCGAAGAGAGGTATCTGGGGAGCAATCAGGGCAAGCTCAAGTTCTTCGTATCTGGCCAGCATTATTCATTCGCGGTCGAAGCATTTGTCGAACTCCTGAAGAGGAGCGGCGCGGATAAATACGAGTTCCACATGCGCGAGACACAGACCTTCAACATAATCGACGACGTGGCTCATCTAAGGAGCGAGATCGGGATACTCTATCTCAACAAGTTCAATGAGGAAGTAATACTTAAGACCTTAAGAGATAACAATTTATCCTTTACGCCTCTCTTCAGAGCCACGCCGCACGTCTTCATAGGCAAGAATTCTCCCTTGGCGAAGAAGAGATATCTGACATTGGAAGACTTAAAGCCTTATCCCAGACTTTCCTATGAGCAGGGCAGCCATAACTCTTTCTACTTTTCGGAAGAGATATTGAGCACTGTCGACTGCGATAAAGAACTCGTCGTTCTGGACAGGGCGACTCTCTTTAATTTGCTGATAGGACTTAACGGTTACACGATCTGCAGCGGCGTCATAAACGAGGAATTAAACGGACCCAACATCATAGCCAAGAAACTTAAAGTCGATGATTACATGGAGATAGGATATATACTTCCCAATTCCATCCATCCTTCACATCTTACTTCGGAATATATAGAGATACTAAAGTCTTTGACAAAGAATAAGACTACTTGACGATATTCCTGACCCAGATCCCCGACCTTACGAAGAAGAATGCGATGATGCACTTTATGAGTTCCAATCCCCTTATGATGGCGATCATGAGGAGGATATCCATGTTCGTGAAACGGCTGAGGCAATATGCCAGAGTAACTGCGACGACCCAGGTATATACGCTGTCGAAGATGACCGTGATCACGGTGTTTCCGCCCGATCTCATTATGAAATAAGATGCGTGCGTATATGCGCAGAAAGGCATCGTTACCGCTGCGATAAGTATGAAGCCTGATGCCAGTGCCCTGATGCTGTCAGTGGTGTTGTAAAGAAGCGGGAAGAAGGGTGAGATGCATACCATTATCACCGCGAATACGACACCGCATAACACGGTGACTCTTCTCATCGTATATGCTTTCTGTTTGGCTTCGGAAAGTTCTCCCGCGCCGAGTATGTGTCCCATCATGATGCCTACGGCTTCGCCCATGGCGATGAATGCAACGCCCATGAGATTCCACAGGGTCGATTCTATGTTAAGAGCCGCAACTGCTTCCAGGCTCCTGTAGGAATAACACTGATTGATCGCCGTCATTCCGAGAGACCAGAAAGTCTCATTTGCCATGAGAGGCAAGGCCTTGAGGAAGAACTTGAGAGCAAGATCCTTCGGTATCTTGAAATCCTTGAAGGCGCCGTGTATGAAAGGAAATAGATCAGAGTGTTTCCCTGTATAGATAACGAGGATCGCAAGTTCCACAAATCTTGAAATAACCGTTGCTATGGCAGCACCTGCCGCGCCCATCGCAGGAAGTCCGAAGTGTCCGTAGATCAGGATATAGTTTCCTACGAGATTGACAAAGATCGCGCAGATCGAAGAATACATAGGCACCTTAGTTGCGCCCAGGTCGCGAAGGGTTCCGGCATAGGCCTGCGAAAGACCTATGGGTATGAGGCTGATCAATATGATGTGCATGTAATCAACGCCGATCACCAGAGTCTCGGCAGCATCGGCAGGGTCTCCCTCACCCAGAAGGAAGAGGTTTATAAGGTAAGGCGACAGGAATGCAAGCAACAATATGCATAAGGAGGATATGATCGTATTGAAGACGATCTTGAAGCGGAAGGTATAGCGGATGCCTTCATCGTCGCCCTTGCCTTTGTATTGTGCCGTGAAGATGCCGACTCCGGCTGTTGCGCCGAAGATGACGAGATAGAATACGAAGATCAGCTGGTTTGCGATCGCAACGCCCGAGAGCGCGTTCGTACCGACCTGCCCGATCATGAGATTATCGAGGAGGTTTACGAAGTTGGAGATCCCGTTCTGGACCATCATGGGGATGGCGATCAGAAGGAGCTTTTTGATATAGGATCTGTCGTTCTTAACATCCGGCATTTTCAGATGATTTTTCCTTTGCCTGTTTTTGTCGATTCGAGAATTGTAACAAAAGAGTCCGAAATAGACAATAGATTATTTTATAAGAGCAAGAAAAGGGCTGTCCGATCAGGACAGCCCCGGGATAAGATTATCTTTCCTTAACGGGAACAAGTTCTATGTAGCCTCTTTCTCCTATGGGCTCTAACTGGATCCTGGGATTCTTATCATCCCATACATATCCCATGAACTCGGGATTATATTTTTTCTCGGCATCCCAGATCTCATTTATCGCAGCCACATAGTCTTTTTCGTCAAAAGGTTCGCCCCTGAACAGAAGATATTTGGCTTGCGGTAGATCTATGATCTCAAATCCTTCAGGGATCTCGCCCGAATAATCTTCTTCGACTTCCACACCCTGAACATATTCATTTGCCGAGGGCTTTCGCAGATGTTCGGGAAGCCAGAGGCATACAGGCTCACCGCTGATCGACTTTATGCTCGTAAGGAGCCCCCAGACATCACATCCGACTTCCTCACAATAGCTCCAATATTCCGTTGCCTTGATGCCGCGCTTCAAGATAACCTTTCTTGCCGGCTTTTCTATCAGCTGTATAAAAACATTTCTTACTTCACTCATATCGCTCATTTTCCTTTCTTCATCGATTATCAGATCGGGAGTAAAGAGCCACAGGGGAACGGGGCTTGATGAATATTCTTTCGGGTTACATCCGAATTCACGTCTGAATGCGCGGCGGTAACCGTCAACACTTCCAAAGCCCATATCAAGAGCAACATCCAGGACAGACACATTTTCATCACGTAAGGTCAGCGCTGATCGTGACAGTTTAAGGCGCCTTATGTAAACTGCCGGTGTCATATCCAGATATCTGATAAAGAGCTTTCTCGCATACCAGGGCGAGAAAGAAGATGCCTTTGCAAGGTCATTTATCGTGATATCCTCACGGATATGCTTACTGATGTAATCCTGCATAAGTCTTACTGCTGCTCTTTGTTCATCCATCGGCTCATCTCCTTCATGAGCATATGTTACGCTTGAGACAAAAGATAATTCTCGACTTTTTTTGCCCTCTTTTTTTCGAAAAGCATTCTTCCCAATTATAAATCCTAAACTCATGAATCGTGGCAAAAATGAAGTAAGTTGTGCGCCTCAGGATTTGCCCGGAATTATATCTGATATAATGACGCCGTCAAAAGAATAAATGTGAAAGAAGACTTACATGAAAAGACTTACTGAAACACTTATAGCTACAGTCCTCATAGCAGCTTTTGCTTCAGGCTGTGCAGTCAATACAAAAGAGGTCCCTGTTACGGTCGAGACAAGCTCTGCTCCGACTTTGGTAACAACTGTTGAGACGACTGTATCCCAGACAACGACATCGGAAACTACCATCGAAGCTACGACGGAAGCAAGAGGTCATTTCGAGTTTAAGCCCGTAGTCATGTCTTCCATATTCAGGGACATCATGGGCGATGACATGTGTTGGGCCTATGAAAATTACATAAATGCCGTAATGGCAGGAGAAGACGAATTTGAAGTTAAGAGCGAGAGTGATTACGACTGGATGATAGGTCAGTTCCCGGGCTGTTTTTCCCCGCTCTTTTCTGTCTACACCGAATCCGCTTACGGCGGAGCATATAAGAACGGCAAGGCTACATTCAAGTACAGGATCCCCAAGGAGGAATTAAAGGCAAAGGAAGAAGAATTCGAGAAGGTCGTAACGGATATCCTCAACGAGAACTTAAGGGACGATTATTCCGATTTTGAAAAGGCTCTTGCGCTCTACATCTACATTAACCAAAACTATACTTACGATCATGAGATCCTGGAAAACACGGACCCCGAAAATAACTATAAGATCTCGGGATACAGGTTCCTTATGGAAAAGAAGGGGATCTGTTCTGAGTGCTCCTGCGCATATTCATATCTTCTCCTTCAGGCAGGAGTTGATGCAACTCTGGCAGGAGGTTTCAGTTCCAACAGCGGGGAAGCTCACGGCTGGTCCTATGTAACCATCAAAGGCAAGAACTACCATATCGATCCCACATATGCGATGGGCAGCGATAATTTCATGGGCTTCTTCATGATGACCGATGAACAGCGCGAGCATGAGGACGGTTATCTCAAGAAGGATACGACCATTGCCTGCCACTATAAGGGCAGTCAGAACGGCAATCTTTACGATGCAGACGATGACTTCTTCAAGCCTCTCTGGCACGGCCATCTTACATCCTGGGATCATGAGAAGAAACTCATCTACTACACGGATGAAGACGGCAATGACAAGACATTCGATTATTCTCCTTTCGCCTGATAACAAGTCG
>JAIKVV010000067.1 GCA_024685385.1 Saccharofermentans sp.
ACTCAGGCGCCGACTGCGACTCCAACGCCTACGGCGACTCCTTCCCCGACGCCCACGATAGCTCATACATCCCATCAGGCAATAAGAGAGTATGATGCCTTAAAGAAGTGTTCCAAGGGCATCACGGGCATTGCAGTCTTCAAGGACGGAGACCTCGCGGTAACGACAAGGAACGATCTCATCAACGGAATTTATAACGGCAGTTACGACGGTTCGATCAGCATCCGCGTGATCGATACAAAAGAGGACAAGGAAGTTGGTACGGTAGAACTTAATCCGACTTCTGAAGTAAAGGGCGTCTCTGCTGACGGCAGGATAATCGTATATGACTATTCTGACGACACAGTATCTTTGTGGAGCAAGGATCTGATTCAACATGAAGATATCGGCAAGGCTGAATCAGGATGTTATTACGATCAGGAAAATGACGTTCTCGTCTTCGTAAGATACGGATCCGTTTGCAAGCTTGGCATGGACGGGACTCTTACGAAATTTCTTGACAGGATGTACGGATACTATTTCGAAGCTTATGATCCCGGAAGCAACAGCGTCATAGTCCAAAAAGACGATGACAGGATCGGACCCTTAAGCAAATACAGTCTCATATCGCTCGAAGACAACAGCGTAACATCTCTCGTGGAAGACACAAGGAACATGGATCTGATGTTCTGCGACGGAAAGCCCATTGTCTCCTATCCTTACGATAAGAAATCCGTCGTCGAGCTAAGGGACATGAAAGACGGCAAGATCACATCAAGCTACGGCTTCAAGGGAGACTCGGAGATCTATTCATCGCCTCTTTCGGATAAGATCATTGTCAAGGTCACCAAGAGTTATAACTACAATTACGTCAAGAGAACACTTCTCATCGCAGATCCTTTTACGGGCAAATATGCAGATACCGGGATCAGCCTCAAGGATGCCAATCAGGTCGCTATAACATACGACAAGAATACAGAGCATTTCTTCATCGCGGATTCTGTCTCAGGCAAGGACCGCAAAGCAAGAATAATCGAGCTTTGTCCCGAATGCTTCGACTATTCCGAGGACATTAAGGAATATGAGCTCAAACCCTACGAAAGACCCGAAGAAAAATATAAGCTCGGGGACAATTTCAAGGACTTGAGGAAAAAGGCTGACGAGATGGAGAAAAAGTACGGCGTTAAGATCCTCATCGGCAATGAGATCTTAAACCGCGAGATGTCTTATGCATACAGGCTCACATCAATGGAGAACGCATCGTGGCCCGATGAATACAGGACCGGAAACACGGACTATGCTCTCGGGGTCATCGATACGAACCTCTCCAAATACCCCGAAGGCTTTTTCGAAAAGTTCAAGGACTTTGAGGGAGAAGGAGGCGTCTGTATCGCGCTGGTCGATGAGCTCATCAACGACAACGGAAACTTCGTCGCAAACGGTGAAAACATCTTCAGGGGCTCTACGAGCTATATCGTTTTGAGCGCTAATACCATTGAACTCACCACTGCCCACCACGAGCTCTGGCATGCGACGGAGAACATTATCAACATCGTTGATCCCGAGCTTTTCGATCTCGAAAACTGGAACAAGTTGAATCCCGAAGGCTTCAAATATACGGAGGATTTCGAGACTTACGACAACAGTGATTATTACAACATGTGTAAGAATGAATCCTTCGATCCCGTCGTGGATGATATCTACTTTGCAAGAGTCTACGGAACGGTAAACGAGCGAGAGGACAAGGCAACGATCATGGAGACTTTTGTCGGCAACGAAAGATACTACGATGAGGAACGTTATTCATCCTGTCTTGACGAGATGAATTCCTATCCTCACATCAAGGCCAAGATCGATTACATCGGCATGGCTTGCGAGAAGGTCTTCGGATACAAATACTGGGAAAAATAAAGAGCAGCTGTTTTATCCCCGGAGTTCTGATAAGACTCCGGGTTTTTTTTTTGTGGATTTTCACTTAATGAACTGTTTACTTATTGTTCTTATGCTCGGAATGAAATGGCGTCAGGGCATGATATAATAACAGCAGAAAAGATGTTTTGAAAGACCGGGACCGGTCAATTATTTGTTGTTGATCCGGGCCCCGCAAAAATGTCCTGAGGACTTAAGATGGAAAGTATTAAGATCGATAAAAATTTCAGCGCGGGCGCATCTTCAGTGTCTGCCTGCAAGCAGGCGTGCGCGGGCGGGAAGATCGATGAGATCGAACTGGAAGCAGTAGTCGGGAATCTTGCGAAAGTGCGCGAATTCATCAATTCGCATCTTGCAAAGATAGATTGTTCTTCAAAATCCGGAATGCACATAGATCTTGCAGCTGAAGAGATATTCGTTAACATCTGCAACTATGCATATGCTCCCGGCAAGGGCAATGTGAAAGTGATGATCAGCATCATTGAAGATTCCAAAGTTGAGATCACTTTCGTTGACAGCGGCATGCAATACGATCCTTTGGCTAACGAGGATCCTGACGTCACCTTGTCTGCCGAAGCAAGAAAGATAGGCGGTCTCGGCATATTCCTCGCCAAGAAGACGATGGATTCCGTCAGTTATGAATATAAAGACGGAAAGAATGTCCTGAGGATGACGAAGAAGTTATGACGGATATCAGGAAACTGGATCTTCATATGCATTCTGCAGTATCCGACGGTTCGGATACTGCGGAAGAACTTATAGCTGCAGTTAAGGCTGCGGGCATGGATCTTTTCTCCCTTACCGACCACGATGCAATATCGGGATGTAATGCCGTAAGAAGTCTCCTTAAGCAAGGTGATCCCGCTTTCGTCTGCGGTGTCGAGTTTTCCTGCAGAGACGATGAGGGCAAATATCACATATTAGGCTACGGCTATGATCCGGTATCGCCTTATATAAACGATGTCGTCGATACAGGTCACGATCTGCGGATGAACAAAGCGAAGGTGAGAGCCGATTTTGTCGTTAACGAATTGGGATTGAAACTACCCGAAGAAGAGATAGATGAATTCCTGTCCCTTCCAAATCCCGGCAAGCCCCACCTCGGAAATCTCCTGGTCAAGTACGGCTATGCGCCGAACATGCATGAGGCAATCCAAAGATACATAAACAAAGCCAAGACTCCCAAAGCCTATATCAGCCCCGAATATGCGATCGAAGGGATAAAGAAGGCAGGCGGCATACCCGTTCTGGCCCATCCCGTATTCGGTTCCGGCGGCGAAATGATCCGCGGAGATGAGATGGATAAAAGGCTCCGAAAACTCATGGATTTCGGTCTTGAAGGAGTGGAGGCATTCTATTCCGAATTCACGCCCGACATGACGGAAGAGATGATAAGTTTTGCCGTAAGATACGGCCTATATGTTACCGCAGGAAGCGATTATCACGGCAAGAACAAAACGATCCCGATCGGCGGCCATAATCTTGAAGATGCCTCTTTTGCACCGGAAGGACTTATATCTTTCATCGAAAAGGTCACGCGGGCTTAAGACTGCGGCAATTATCCGTTTTTTCGCACATAAGGGCCGTTAAACCCCTTTTAGTTATGTGTTGCACTTGACAGACGGCGTATTTGCTGTAAAATTCGGGGGTTGTTTATTTCTAATAATAAGTAGGGTACGAAATGCAAAAACTCCTCTCAGTAGCCATTCCCTGTTACAATTCCAGGGACTATATGCGCCGCGCTATCGAGAGCGTCCTGCCGGGGCGCGACCGTGTCGAGATAATCGTCGTTGACGACGGTTCTGTCGACGATACGGCTACTATCGGCTACGAATACGAGAAGAAGTATCCCAGGTTCGTCAAGGTCGTCCGCAAGGAGAACGGCGGTCACGGCGATGCCGTAATGGCAGGACTTAAGGAAGCAACGGGCCTTTATTTCAGAGTCTTGGATTCAGATGACTGGCTCGATCGTGATTCACTTCTTAAACTCCTGGATGTTCTCGAGAGGATGGCCAAGGTCGGCCCCAAGGCAGATCTTGTCATTAGCAATTATGTTTACGAGAAACTCCTGGAGGGCAAGCAGAAGACTATACATTACCGCAAGAATCTTCCTTCTGGAAGGATCTTCGGATGGGACGAGGTCGGTAAGTTTTCGACCGGATCTTACATACTTATGCATGCGGCAACTTACAGGACCCAGCTCTTGCGCGACTGCAAGATGGTATTGCCCAAGCACACATTCTATGTCGATCACCTTTATGTCTGCCATCCGATGGTGCGCGTTGAGACGATGTACTATCTGGATGCGGATCTCTACAGATATTTCATAGGCCGTGAAGACCAGTCGGTCAATGAGAAGGTAATGCTTTCGAGAATGGATCAGCAGCTCCGCGTAAACCGCATGATGCTCTACGAGCTGGATCTTAACTCGATCGAAAACGACGTCCAGTGTAAGTATCTCTACTACTACACTGAGATCGTTACACTCGCAACGGTGTCTTTCTTCCTCAGGATGAAGACCAAGGAAGGCGAATATGAGATGGAATCTTTCTTATCGGAGATAAAGCAGCAGAAGCCCCAGATGTATGAATGGATAACAGGTACGCCTTTCTGGGATCATCCGATAGGACCTCTCGTAAGATGGCCCAAGTGGCTGAGCTACCCCTTATTCAGATTGACTTATTTGATAGTGCGCCGGCTCTTCGGCTTTAACTGAAGCACGAGCAGTCCGATGCCGCTTTCAGCCAGCGGCAATACGAAATTGCAAAATCTCGAAAGCAAAAGAGCACTCCCCAGCAAGTTCATGGGGATCAGTCCGTCAAAGAAAAGCGCATAACCGTATTCCGTTACCCCGGCAGCTCCGGGGAGCGGCAGCGAAGATACGGACAGGAACAAAGCGCCCTGCGTGCAGATCCCCGAAAACCACGTCATATCCGTTGCCCCGAGCGCCTTTGCGCAGAGGAAGGGAACGGAAAAATAGATCGTAATCTCAACGAATGAATTAAGGAGCATCTTGATGAAGACGGATCGGTTCTTCTTCATGAGCCTTGCCGCTCTCCTGTATCCGGCAAAAGACCTCAGCATAGAATACCTGTCGCCGGGCTTTACGGGTTTCTTGCCCGGCAGCTTCATGTAGATCCTTGCGAAGAAGGCTGCCATCTTGCGCGAAAAGAGCACGCATATGAGCATCAGTATTATCGCAAGGTTAAGGAAGAAACCGATGGGGAATACATATGCATAATCACCTTTAAGCTCCCATATGCCGTGAGGCGCGAAAATGCCTCCTATAAGCCCCCAGGATACGGATATTATCTGGAATGAAAGAAGCGTGCAAAGAAGGCTGAAAGCGCCGCTGTGGACCTTTATGCCGTCCTTGGCCATGAAGTAGAGCTGCCCGGGCTGCCCGCCCGTGGACGAGGGCGTTATCGAACTGAAAAAGAAGCCTGCGAATGCATATTTCAACATCTGTGCGAAAGTCACTTTATGTCCCGACAACTTAAGACAGCGGGAAATGTTATAGCCGTCCAGTATGAAATAGAGGAGCATGGCTGCTACGGCCGCGATAAACCATCTTATGTCTGCATGAAGGAGAGTTCCCCATATATCCTGTCCGTTGAGCTCGCGGTGGAGCACATAAACTGTGGCCCCGCAAAGCAGGATCAACACGGCGATGCTCAGCCAAAGTGATTTCTTTTTCCAGATCATTAACTAAATTCCCTTATTGTTCTTTTGTTCTAATAAAAGATTGTACCATATTTATCGATCTGAGGCTGATGTTATATAATATTAGGGATTATGGAAAAGGAGGATTTGCACATATGTTGGATCTTAAAGGCAACGGCGATACCGGTTATGTCATCCGGGAACTCGGCAACAAGATAAGCAAGCTGGAAGTCGTTCAGCGTGCATATTTCGAGCTTTTGCAGGAAAAGGGGATCAGCGAGGAAGATCTCAACAGGAAGATCGATGAGATCGTGTCACGCGATACCAAGGGCAGATACGGCGGCAGGAAGAAGGCTTGTCCCAAGTGCGGCAAGACCGTTCAGGAATCCAATTCGAATCCTTTCAAAGCCCACTGCGTCATGTGCGGTGAGACAGTAATGTTCTACCCTTATGAGCCTGATCAGGACCCGACTGAAACACCGCCGGATCCTCTTGACGGATTGGGATTCTGATATCCATGATCTCCGAGAGCCGAAGATTCTACGACGAAGAAGTCGCCCCCATGATAGCCCGCAAGTTCCCCCGTTACGAGGGAAGGATCGCGGCGGGCATTGCAGGGGAAGGCTCTGACTGCTTCGGCTATTTTGACGAGATATCAAGAGATCACGATTTCGGCACGGGCGTATGCCTCTGGCTTACGGATGAGGATATGGCCGAGTTCGGCAAGGACTTAAGTATTGCCTACGACGAACTCGTTGATGAGAAGAGCAGGTCTTTCCTTACTGCAAGATTAAGGGAGAGAAGAGGAGTCATGTCGATACATGATTTCTATTCCAACATCCTGCAGCGTGATCTGAATACCGGTGAATGCATAATTACCGAAAAAGACTGGCTTTCGATCGACCATTCCTGTCTTGCGACGGCTGTCAACGGTGAGATATTCCGTGATGATCTGGGAGTCTTTTCGGCTTTTCGAGAAGCGCTCTTAGGCTACTACCCGGACAGGGTCTGGCGCATCAGGATCGCAGAGAAGATGCACGAATATTCTGCCTGCCTACAGGTCAATTACGCCCGCTGCATGACGCGCGGCGACATAGTCGCAGCAGACATCTGCAAGGTGCGCGGAATGGAAGCTGCGATGGAATTATATTTCCTCCTCAAAAGGACTTATCCTCCTTACTACAAATGGACCTACAG
>JAIKVV010000070.1 GCA_024685385.1 Saccharofermentans sp.
TTTTTATCTTTTTGCGGGTTTAAATGTTATCATCTTAATAACGAGTGTCAAAGTTTTTTGGCAATGGGGGTTTTGTAAATATATCGACAGGCATGTATTCCTTATGCCTGTACTTTGCCGGTGATCTGACCGGCTGCTTAACTCGCGTTTTCGAGATAGTTTGACATGATCCGATCACGAAAGGAGAACTGACAGGCTATGGTAGATGCAACAACTTTTTCGGTCGACGCAAACAATCTCACCATGAGGATCCAGCAGGCAGACATGTATCTCAAGGAATTTGAGAACGAGGTCAAGAGGGCGAACGGGGGAACAGGCATTTTCAGATCAAAGGAAGATGCACTTTCGCGCATCAAGATCCTTAATGAATTCGCTCCCGACGACCCCAGAGTAAAAGATCTTTTCGAGAGGGCCAGAAAATGCACCGTCGGCTCGGCAGGCAACTTCACGGACGTCTCCGACGACATGTTAGCTTACTTAAGAAACGAGGAAGAACTCAAGGCCACCTTCTGCAAGAAGAGCGAAGATGCATGGAACGACCTTGTCAGTCAGTACAAGGATAAGTGCCTCGAAAAGGTTTATCCGGCGCCGGATGCGCTTGAAACGGAGCTCGAGGACATCTGCGGCAAGTTTGTAGTGCTGGATGAAGTCAGATATCCCGCAAATCAGTTCATGGGTGTTACGGGTGAATTCATCTATGTAGGAAAACGTTCCACGGGAATGTACTTCGTAAAGATCGATACAAGAAAGTGGCTGGGGCCCTACGAAGCCATCAAGCGCTACAGAAGGCAGGTTGACAGCACTTTGGCGGAAGTTTCAGAGTGGACGATATTGGGCGAGATCACTGATATCACCATGGATATTCCGGAGGCAAGCGAAGTTAAAGTCGGCTCACCTGTTTATGCAGTTGTAGTAGAACCTATAGCTCTTTATGTTCCCGGTCATGCACTCGGTATATACGATAAAGAAAACGAAAACAGCGGCTATTTCGTCGGCGAAGATGAAGTAGCAGCCATTAAGGAAAGCTGGTACACTGTCAAATCAGTACCAGCAGATGTTACTCCCGAAGGGCTTGTCGACATTTTCCTCCACGCTATCAAGGAGAAGAATTACGATCTTTATCTCGACTGCATCCAGCCCGAAAGGCAGCAAAATGACACACAGAAAGCACTGCTCCTCTATCACTGGGATCTGCATCAGGAACGTTTGCACGGAGAATATGTTCACGCGAAAGTCGTACCTGAGGCAACACAGATAAGCGTCATATCCGGCTACGATGACAAGAACGATCTTGATTCATACTTCCTGTCGGCTGAAGATCAACAGAAGATCGCCTCTCACTACGGAGACAAAGTCGAATATGCATCCGTACAGACCATCTCATACGACAAGAACGGTAAGCAGCTCGGAAGTCCCAACAGAAGAAATCTCATAAGAACAAACGGCGGAAGGTGGTATATCCGCGATTATGAGATCAGATTCTGATATGTCTATTAATCAATGATAAGGAGAAAATAATATGGGCAAAAAAGAAGTAGATATCCTGGAACTCGAAGATGAGCAGGAAGGCCTGTTATGGGAAAAATGCGGTGTAAAGACACTGGAAGCCAATATAGTTGAAGTTACAAAAAAGGTAAATGAGGCAAGTCAAAAGCTGAAAGATCACTCCAACTATGAGGCTGCCAAAGATGCATTGGAGAAATTATATACCAAAGAAATAAGCCAAAGCGCCTGGATCTTTCAATTCCGCAGTCAAAACGCCAAGGTTCTTAAAATGGAGGACGATGATGATGAAGAAACTATCGTGAAACCGGAAGATTTTGAAGACTGGCCTATAGACAAGAAGAGAGATTATAAGATCTTAGTCGAAACCATGAAAGGACTCAAATTTTTAGAATTATACTGTTTGGGAATATGCAGATTTTTGATCGATTTTCCTCTTCATAAGGGATACACGTTATTCCGTTTGGTGAACGTTCTTGAAAAGGAAGGATATACCAGTTCCTACTTTCAAGAAGTCAATAACGACATGTTATCTGTATATAAACAATTGTCTTTTGATTACAACGAATTGGAATCAAAGGCCGGAAAATCCCAAGAATATTTGGATAAAAACATGCTTAAGAAGTGGGACAAGAGCAAACTTGATACCTTCAAAAAGAAAAGACAGGAAGATTTCAGGAAAATTGTTGAGAGTCAATGTTCCTTCTATAAATACATGGAATTCAGAAATGGTGTATTTAAGGTGAAAAATCATACACTTAACAAGCTTCACTCTTTTGATGGCTATACGGCAAAACTGATCGATTTGGCTGGAAGCAGTTTTGGTGATGCATTAAGCAAAGCGGATGACCGGTACGATAAATTATCAGAAATGATAAAAGAATTTACAGGAGAAAAGTGTGAAAACGATTCGGTATGCAGACTCGGAGATGCACTGGAAACGTTGGTAGAAACAGCGAAAGAGTTCCTTGACACCTGTGGAGATCTCGGTACGCAATACAATGAAGCCTCAACGGGCAATACACCTTTCTGTTTCCTTGGCGTTCTCCCCGCCCTTTCCAGTTCTGCCAACTATGACTTCCCTGCATCATCTGCTACTGATGATCCTCACGATTCCGGAACACATTATGCTGACCTCTTTAAGTCAGCAGCTTCCGCAATCACTGAGCAGTGCAAAGATTTTGTAACTATGCAGGGCGATCTTGCCTGACAAGCAACATCTTATTTTCAAATCAAACGGGGCTGTCTCAAAAGGCAGCCCCGCTTTTTGCTTATAAATACTTCAATCAGTTCTTCACACCCAAATCTCGTACTTATACTCGCGGCGCTCTTCGGAGCTGCCCCTGTTGAACCTGCCGCCTGACTCTTTGACGCGGGTCATGCCGAGTTTGTCCATTACTTTCATGGAGGGCTCATTGGCTGTATCGCAGTGGGCAACGAAATGCTTTATGCCGAGATGTTCAGATGCATATTGGAGCAGACCCTTCGCGGCTTCGGGAGCTATCCCCAGACCATGATACTTCTTATTTATGATCCAGCCGAATTCAGCGGTCTTATGGTCTTCCGTAAGATAGAGACTGACAGCGCCTACATGATTTCCCTCGTAGAAGACCGCCATCTCGTAGAATGAAGGATCTTCCTTGGCAAATTCGTTGACGGAATCGGTCAGGAATTCCATGGTCTCTTCCCTGCTTTCGTGAGGCAGGAACATCATGTATCTGCAGGTCACAGGATCTGATGCATATTCGTGCGTTGAATCCAGGTAATCCCCGCACATGGGCCTCAATACAAGCCGTTCAGTCTTGATCGTATCCATCAGCTCACCACCGTATACCTATCGTAACTTTGGATATCCGACCAGCAGCCCTTGCTTTCGTCGTAGGACTGGTAGTAAGCGGTCTGCCCTGCAACTTCGACTCTGCTCTTCCATACGGAACATTTGAGCCCGGAGTTGGGCGGATAATAAACGAAGCAATAGATGTCTGAAGGCTCTACATCTTTAACAGTAAAGCTTAATGTCGTCTCTCTCTTATTCACAGCAATATCGGCCGGTTCTATATGGATCTCATCGTCTTTCGTGAGCACGTAGAAACCCTCACCGCCGGAATATTCTCCGCGCTGGAAAGCTTCGTACAACCTGCCGTAAGGCATATATCCTTCCGCAGCATATTTCTTCTCGAAAAGAACAGTAACAAGCCCATTATCGTCCATATATGCAGCCTTAAATCCGGTTATGTTCTTGGAGTCGATCGAAATGATCTCCCTGCCGTAGTCCTTAGGCTCAGAGCAGCCCGTAAGGAACATTGCCGGTAACATCAGCAATGCCATTATCAACGCAGATATTTTAAGATAGACCTTCATCAATGTTTCACTCCGAGCTTACTGTAAATGCTGTCTATAAAGGGTCCCTTGTGTTCTATGTAACTGTCGATATCCCAGGGGTAGAGCGCTGCTCCCTCTTTTTTTATCTTAGCATATTCTGCCACTGCTTCGGGATGAGATCTTAGATAATCACGGAAAGCTATGTGCCTTTTAAGTTCGTCGGCATCGGCTGCGCATACATAGAGATGATGTGTCCGCAGGTGCTCCTTGCCAACGTAGTGAAATGCTTCGCGCCCCGGGATCCCCTTATCGCCTTCGTGGCTGTAACCGATCTTAGCCAATGC
>JAIKVV010000088.1 GCA_024685385.1 Saccharofermentans sp.
TCAAATTCCTCACCATACATCATCGTCGGTGAATTGGCCTTCCATTACGTCATCGTAGGACAGATCAATAACACCTATAGGCGTCAGGCGTTCATTTAACTTTTCGCGGAAGTCCTTCCTGTCAGAAACTTCCATGGGAAAGACATAGTCATAGCGCAGACGGTTTTCATCAACTATCTGAAGCAATATATTGAATCTTGCAAGTTCGAAGCCTTCTTCGTTATCATATTCGCTCACGAAAGAAGGATCATAAGGCTCATTGAATCTGTCTATCGCATATTGTTCGTAAGGCCTTTCGGTGGCAGGCTCGTTTTGTATCGAAAAACTGATCATGTCATAGAAAGGCAAGATTTCTTTGCCCGGAAGGATAAGAAAACTTTTCGACAGAACGACCATGTTTTCAGCGGGAGCATTCTTCACCAGATATGCATCACACTTTTCCTTTATATCATCGTACAGCGCATCACGGCCGAATTGTTCGACTCTGGTATTGAAATACGGGGTCTCATCCTTTTCTTTTTTCGAAAAGAGTTTCTTAAAAAATCCCGTTTCTTCACCGTGATCGTAGGGATCTTCTCTGACAGTAGGAGTAAAAAGGATCTGATCGATATTTATGTCAGTTACCTTCATTATGGAAAGCCCCCTCTCTTAAGATATATAAGGGCAGTATGACAGCTGTTTTATCTTGAATAAACACCTGTCATGACTTCATTTTTGTACGCCTCTTTATAGGGCAAAGGATATTCGTCTGCGACCTTCGCAGCCAGCTCATTGTCGTAAGGAATGCTCAAGATATTCATGCTTATCGGAGCAGGATCAGAAGATCCCGGTTCTCCTTCTATCAGAAGCGCGTGGCAGTTGGTAACGCCGAGAGAGTTTCCGACGCTGCCGGTATTAAGAGCATAGCCCTGCTTCATCTCACGGACGTAGGGCATGTGACAGTCTCCGCAGATGAATCCGCCGTGCACCTTGCCCTTTGTGTCCGTGAAACCCGGTACCATCTCATCCATCGAAAGATAAGGATGGTAGTTCTTATCCAAATGTCTTCCGTGGAAGAGCCTGAAACTTATCCCGCTAATCAGGATCTCGTCTTCAAAAGGCAACGAAGCCAGCCATTCCAGGCGTTTCTTGCCTAACTGCTTCCAGAAAAAAGCGAAAGGATCTTTAAATTCAGGATCTTTTTTTGCACCTTTGACTATGTCTTCGTCCCAGTTTCCCGCGATATGATGTCCGCAGTTTTCGCGGACCCAATCCAGGGTCTTGTCATTTTCGGGACCCTTGCCGACACAGTCCCCCAGGAACCAAACATCATCCGGCTTTATCTTCTCCATCTCTTTTTCAAGAGCCAGAGTTGCCGTCATGTTGCCGTGGAGATCAGCCAAAAACAGTATCCTAGTCATATTGATTCCTTTTATTTGGTCTTGTATTCGACCTTTATGTCTCTCGTAATCTTAAAGCTTCCGAAACTGTATTCGTAATAGATCTTGTTGTTGGAATCGGCCTTGGATTCGGAATCGAGTTCAGCGCTGTACTGATGAGTATCTCTTGTGCCGGAAATATAAAGCGATTCGCCTGTAGTGAATTCACTGAGATCCTTATCAGAGAACGGGAACTGCTTCTCCTTGAAGAAATCCGCCCATGTATTCAATTCGGCTTTGCTCAGATCAACTCCGTCTATAAGGACCTTGGTGCCCTCATCCTGAAACTTGGGCGAGTATTCCAACTCGTAGATCGCACAATCCTTAAGTTTCTGATCGCTCTCCATGAAATTGGCAAAAGTGACCTCAACGCCGGTGCAGTCCGCATGACCCGATGTTGTAGGAATGCCGATAAAATAAGACATATTGCAGATCTCTCTTGCTTTGACATCGTCATCCAGCGGATCGGCCGTGATACCGTTGACATTGCAAAGAACAAATCCCTGATCGATCAGTTCCTTGGCGCTGTTCTTCATCACAATCTCTTTGTCATTTACCACAACCGTATGATTGGGTGCAAGCAGATAATTCGTGACCAGATAATAACCCCCGAAAGCTATCAAGCCTATGACCAGAACGGTGATGATCACATCAGAAGCCTTAAGCTTCTTCTTCTCTTTTGTTTTTTCCCCCATAAAAACCTCCGAATTAATTAAAAGATCAATAGAACAATGATAACATTAAATCGTGTTTTTTTATAATTCTTTGACCATGTATCCGCAGGTAAAGGGGAAGAAATCAAATTTTTTGGTTCCGGTATGGAACGCGCCGTTCTCCTCATACCAGTTCCTGAGACGTTTATTTTCTTCAACGATTCCTATGTTTATAAGTTTACATCCGTGATCTTTTGCAGA
>JAIKVV010000039.1 GCA_024685385.1 Saccharofermentans sp.
GGCTCTACTGGCATACCGGGGAATTCGACAAGGGCCGCATGCATATAGAAGCGCTGCCTTCGATCAAGAGCAATATGCTCCAGGAGACTCTCCTGCCATACTATGTCCACGCAAGTTCAAGTCCCGACGAGGCTCTTGATAGCTGGAAAGCGCAGGTCCGCGACAACTACCAGAACTTCATACGTGCTCTTAACAAGCAGATCGTATATTCAGCCGAGAGCATGATGTGGACCTGTCCCGTTGTAGAAGTCGAAGAAAACTGCCGCTGGGGCCTTAAGATAATGGATTCGTTCATGGATAATCCCAAGATGAAAGCCTACTGCCAAGGCTACTACCGCGACACATCGAAGTTCCTGATCGCATCCTACCTTCGTAGCGGTGATGCCGCCAAAGCCGCAGCCGAATGGGAGAGACTCAGTCTTGTGATCGAAGAATATATCTCCTTCTGCTCAGAAACTTGTGCTGCGGGCCGTGAATCCGTGATCTCCTCTTACGGCGAGCACGCCTGGGACAACATGTCCAAGTATAAGGAAGACTGGATAGGCGGCAAGAAAGAGTTCATGCTCGGCCAGTTCAAGAGCTGGAGCGATGAGAAGGTGTTTGATGAATTCCTGAAGCTGATATGAGGATGAAATTGAAGTTGATTTTGATTTGGAAGGTGCTGTCCCGGGTGGGGCGGCACCTTTATTTTGTGTTGTGTGGGATTATTGCTGTTGCTAATGCTGCTTGTTGGCGGAAATGCGGTGATTTGTTGGCGGTTGCGCCAACATTTTCTGTGTTTTCCGCCAATTTTGCTCTTGCTTAAGTCTTGTTGGCGAAGATGCAGTATTTTGTTGGCGGAATCGCCTACTTTTCGATTGATTTCCGCCAACAATCCCCGGTCGCTGCCACATGGATGGCAACATCAGCCGTAAGGCGTAGCGGTAAGCAGGGCCCGGAACACTTTAAGGATTTGGTGTCACGGGTATTGAAGGATATAATATCTTCTAAAGCAAGAAAACAGGAGATACTTGTAGTATGGCTAAATGGGGTAATGTTTATTTTGTAACGGGCTCTGCTTATGCGGGCAAATCGACGCTGGTGAAGAACCTGGCAGATAAATATGACGGTGTCTGGCTGGGCGAGAATTATCAGGATGTTATGCTGGATGAATTGGACAGCAACGAATATCCGAACCTTACTTATACCAGGGATCTTAAGGACTGGCGCGAGTTCGTAAGAAGGACTCCTGATGAATATGTAGCCTGGATCGAGGGCGCTGCAAGAGAGTGCGAGAGACTTGAACTTCAGATGATACCTGAGATAATGGCAAAGCCTGAAAATGCAGGCAAAAAGATCTTCGTCGATACCAATATCAGCACTGAGACTCTTAAGGAGATATCGGATGTCGATCATGTGCTGATAATGCTGGCGGACCCTTCGATCTCGGAGAAGCGCTTTTTCGACAGGCCGGACCCTGAGAAGCAGATGATCTACCGCCTCCTAATGGAAGAGCCTGACCCTCAGGCTGCGATGGATAACTACAGGGAGATCCTGCGAAGGATAAATTCGCAGGAGAACTACGACCGTCTTCTTAACTGCGGGTTTAACGTAGTCTTAAGGGACGATAACCGCAGTGAGGAAGAGACCGTGGAACTGGCGGAGAAGTTGTTTTCTCTTTGAGTTTTGGGCGCATTTGTGTATTTCACATCGCTTTTTTGCATCTTACCTGCTCTTTGATTGATTAGACTATTTGCCATGACTATACTCATCCCAACAGATACGAAGGGATGGTGAATATCATGGCAAATTTAGTTTTGGTCTTATTGGCGGCATTAGAGATCGGATTTTTGGTATTCGATCAGATCAAAGGATCTTCCAAGGGGACATGGTCTATAAGAAGGTTGGTCGTAAATCTAGGGGAATTAGCGGTTTTTTTATTGATGCTCCTCCTGCCCGGGATCGATACATCTTTCAGGTTTAAGGGGCTCATCTTATTGCTGGTTCTTCGGATCGTTATAGCGGGGCTTTTCGCGCTCATAAACAGGAAGAAGAAAGAGAGCAAGAAGATTGCAGGCAAGATAGTGAGCCTCGTATTGAGCATGGTGCTGATATCGGGCGCGCTTGTTCCCGCATTCATCTTCAGTGACTATAACGGGCTTCCTTTGCACGGGACATATAAGGTCAGGAATACTGATGCGATCCTTGTTGATAAGGACAGAGTTGAAAAGTTCGAGCAGGACGGATCCTGCCGCGAAGTGCCGGTTTATTTCTTCTATCCTGATACGGTTTCCGCGGGGGAGAAATATCCGCTGATAGTATTCTCGCACGGCGCTTTCGGTTACTATCAGAGCAATGTATCGACTTATATGGAACTTGCAAGCAACGGCTATGTTGTCGTAAGTCTCGAGCACCCTTATCATTCGATCTTTACGCATGATACGGACGGGAAGACCATCATAGTTGACAGCGACTTCATGAACAGCGTCATGACGACAGGGCAGGATGGGACAGAAGAAGATATCTATGAGGTTGCAAAGGACTGGATGGAAGTCCGTGTCGGCGACATGAACTTTGCGATCGATGAGATAGTTAAAGGTGCTGATTCGAAGGATGTATCTGACTACTGGTTTGAAAGTGATAACAAGAAGGCTGAAGTACTCTCGGTGCTCGATCTGATCGACAGTTCAAAGATCGGTCTCATGGGTCATTCGATGGGCGGTGCGACATCGGTTGAAGTAGGAAAGATTCGAGATGACATAGATGCCGTGATCGATATCGACGGTACGATGCTGGGATCTATTACAGGCGCATCTGACGGCAAGTTCATCGTTGAGGATGTGGATTATCATGTGCCGCTTTTCGAGATAGAGAATATGAATGCCCATAAGGAAGCGATCGAAGCTGAGAGGGTCGGTTATCCTTATCCCAACAACATGATCAGGAAGAATGCGGATGTTTACTACGGGACATATTTCGAGGGGGCTCTTCATATGGACTATACGGATCTGCCGCTCTTCTCGCCCTTCCTTGCAAAACTCCTTGGGTCAGGCGACGTGGACAACGAATACATAATGGATAAGTTCAATTTGCTTGCGGTCGATTTCTTCGATTGCTATATTAAGGGAGAAGGTGAATTCCAAGTGGATCCATCCTATCCCGGAGTTTCAAAATGAACATCAACGTTAAGAAGATCGGAAAGAACGAAGAGGAATATGTCGAGATCGGCTGTTACGAACAGGACGGCAGGGTCAATGATATAGTGCGCTTCGTAAAGAGCCTGGACGGCAGCATCAGCGGTACGAAGGACGACCGCATCTATGAGATACCCGTAACGAGCATCTACTACATAGAATCTGTCGATAACAAGACCTTCATCTATTCGTCCAAGGACTGCTACGAGACAACGCACAAGCTCTACGAATTCGAACAGATCCTGAAGGAGCGGAATTTCTTAAGGATCTCGAAATCGGTCGTTCTTAACATCATGAAAGCAGAATCGGTGAAGCCTGCACTCAACGGCAGGTTCAGCTGCATCTTAAGAAACGGCGAGGAAGTCATAATATCGCGTAAATACGTGAACGACTTCAAGGAATTGATCACGGGGAGAGGATAAGCCATGAAGGAACACATAAAAGACAATCTGATGAATTTCTTCATAATAGTGACGCTGGTAAATATCGCGATATTTATCTGGGGCAATCTCCTCGCGCCTGACCAGAACATTACATATATGGCTTTCATCGTTCCAATAATCGACGGACTCCTGGGCATCATACCGGGCCTCGTTATGTACTCAAAAAGAGAACTCACCATGAAGCAGATGATCTTAAGAGAGATCATACAGCTCGTATCGATAGAGCTCATCATTCTCTTCTTTACATTCGGCTTCTCTTTCAACGCAGCGAAGATCCCCATGATGATCGCCGTCATCGTCTCTGTTGCGGTAATATATTTACTCGTTATCGTGATCAGGTATTTCCTTGACTTAAGGAGCGCGAGGAAGATGACGGATGCATTAAAGATCTTCCAGGAATCTTTCTCTTCGAAGGCGGATCCTGACTGATCTTGTGATGAGGGACTTATGGCAAAACATGTTGTTGTAGAAGATTATAACGAAGCATGGAAAGATGATTTCATTGCGATCAAGAATGAACTTCAGGAAGCCCTGAAAGGGCTTGTTGTCAGCATTGAACACGTCGGCAGTACTTCGGTCCCAGGGCTTGCTGCAAAGCCCGTGATAGATATCGATGTCGTGATCCCTGACCGTTCCTGCTTGCCTGATGTCGTTGCCGCATTGGCTAAGATCGGTTACAGCCACGAAGGCGATAAGGGGATCCCGGGGCGCGAAGCATTTCACTACGTTGGCAAGGAGCACCTGCGGACACATCATCTCTATGTATGCGCAGCCGATGCCGACGAACTTAAAAGGCAC
>JAIKVV010000012.1 GCA_024685385.1 Saccharofermentans sp.
CATAAAGTTCCGGTTAAGGTAAAGTTAAGATTAAGCATATTCTGCCTTAAGGTTTAAAGGCTATTCTTTTAGCATGGAAAAGCCTGAAAGGGGAATAAGAGATGAGAGAGTTTAATAAGGCAACGAAGATAGGATTCGGCATAATGCTTACCGCATTGATAGTAATGGCGGTATTCGTAATAATAAGCAAGCCCGTTCCCGATCCCGTTGCATGGGTTTTCTTTGCGGGTATGATAACTTCCATCGCTTCCGCATTCTTTGTTAAGAAAGCAGATCAAGTCTAAGGCTTTTGACCGGTCATCCTGCTGCTTCGATAAATGAACTGAAGATCTTAAGGCTGTTGTCATCCTTCGAAAATGAGAATTCAGGATGCCATTGGATCGCCCATAAGAAAGGATGGCCGGGCATATAGAGCCCTTCCGTGAGTCCGTCTTCCGACCTTGCCATTACTTTAAGCCCGGGAGCAAGATCTTTAACCGCCTGATGGTGGTAACTGTTAACCTCTATTCTCCGGGACTTAAGACAGCCGTATAGGGGAGAATCTTCTTCGATGTCCACTGCATGGACAGGAACATCGTAAGGCGCTTCCTGATGATGTTCTGTATCCGACGGATACTGGGTCTTTATATCCTGATAGAGCGTGCCTCCGAGATATGCATTGATGAACTGGATCCCTCTGCAGATCCCCAACAGGGGTTTATTGGTCTCAATGACCTTTTCGAGTACTATCCCCTCCATGTCGTCACGCATCTTGCAGCTGCTGACGCATTTCATGGGTTCTTCGCCATATATTGCGGGGGAAACGTCATGGCCGCCTGTAAACAGGATGCCGTCACAGATATCCATAAGGCGGAAGATCTCATCCTTGTCAGAAAGAAAAGGAAACATTACCGGAGTGCCTCCTGCCCGGATCAACCCGTCGAAATAACCGGGCAGCATCCAGATGCTCTCTTTGTCATCGTCCCATAAAGGCATTACTCCAATGATCGGTTTCGTCATTTCATCGGCTCCATACATCTTACCGTGATATCTACCATGGAGCCCTTCTCGGTATCACCGCCTGTGAAGCCGTAAGGCTCGTTGGATAATCTTATATAGAAACTGTAACTGGTCTCCACATATTCTGCGGGGATCGTGAGGGTATAAGTTCCGTTATCGTACTTAAGGAAATCCTTGATATTTGATGAGTATTTCCATTTGTCGGTATTGGCATTATGTTCGCTCTGGATGGCTGCGATGTAGATCGTGTTTTCGTCAAAGTCGGCCATGACCCTGTCAATTTCCGGATCGCATTTGATTATCGAGCCGAAATCGAAATAATCTTCTTTGCTCTTAAACTTGATCACGATGTCTTCACCGGCAGGATAGTTGGGTGCGCAGGGGTATCCTATCTTGGTATTGTCATCGACCCAGACCTCATAAGTGGCGTTGCTGCCGTAATCGAAATCAGAAGCCAGATCTGATGGCGCGATGCCTCCCATAGCATCTATATTTACACGGCTGTAATCTTCAAGCGAAAAATCAAATGTCGTTTCCGTAGTCGTTTCGCTTGTGGTTGTTGTGGTGGTCTCTGATTCAGCCGTAGTTGTCGTTGTGGTGGTTGTAACCTCAGTGGTCGCTTCAGGCGTGGAAGCGCAGGCTGTAAGCGCAAGGAGCATTGAGCCGGTGATGACAGTTGCTAAGATCTTTTTCATGATTGCCTTCCTTTCCCCCCCACAATATTATAGACCTTCTTCAGATATTCCCTCTAAAAAAGATATGTCCGTCTATGATGCATCTGTCTGATCCGGGCGGTAATTTGCGCGCATCCCATTCTTCATCGCTAAGAAGATAGTTTTCTTCCTTTGCAAGGCCGATGCCGATATCGGTCTTAACGAGTCTGCCTATCGCAGGGTCTTTCTTAAGATATGCCGTGACAAGGCCAGCCTTAAGATAGCCTATCGTTACCGTTATGTCAGATCTTACCGTCAGACTGTATTCGCCCGTATCGCCGTTCATCCCGCTGTTTATGTCTGCGCTGATGACAAAAGAGGACGAATTGTTGATCCCGGTTATCGCATCGCGGCAGCGGCCCCTTACTTCGCCCTTAAAGCCTGTTCCGAGGAGACAATCAACGATCGTATCGTAAGGATCAAGACAGCCCTCGCTGTAAGGCCTGACGGCAACTCCCGCTTGAATTACGCGATCCTTATAGTATTCCGAGTCCTCGGAAAAGTGATCTGATACAGTATATACATCGACGTCTTTGCCTTCTGCTGCCAATATCTCGGCCAAAGCAAAACCGTCTCCTCCGTTATTTCCCGAACCCGCTATAACAGCCGTTTTTCCGGGATAGGAATAAGATGCCCTTATTCCTTCGGCAGCTCTTCTCATAAGGATGAGCGAAGACGTTCCGGATTCTATCGTCATCCGGTCGCTTAGTCTCATGTTTTCTACTGATATCACGTGTTCCATATGGTTTTCCTTTTCTTTTTTGCCGTCAAGAGGGATTATACCATTGAAGCTGCGGCAAGAGGGGAATGCCATCCGCAGCTTAAAGTGTTAAAATCATGTAGGGGATAAGATTTGTTAAAGGTTATTTGAAGGCATTATGGGAAAGAAGAAGAAAAGATTTTTACTGATATTGATGATACTGGCAGGAGTCATCCTGGCGGTTCTTATTTATCTTGTCAGCGTATGGTTTTTGAGCGACAGGATCGTAAGGCTCGAATTCAACGGCTTTGAGAATTTCTTTAACGTTCATGACGAATACCATGCCGTGGCAGGACCCTTTCATGCGAGGATGCCTGCATCCCTGGCGCAGTCTTTTTTCGATGAGGAATTAGACAATATATCCGATATCTCTGCTGAAACAGGAAGGAATTTCTTTGTCCAGGCAACCTGGAGCAAGAACGGCAGACCCGAATTTGAGAGAAGGAAGACCTTGATCCATTCTTACGATGCTCATTATGTTTTCGAGGTGTCCAATCCCGGACCGGAAGTCATTGAGATCACGCGCGATGAAGAGCGCATCATGCTTGAGATAGCAGAGCATTTTTATGATTTCAGCAAACCCTATGTCTATTCTGATGACAACTGGCTTGCGGGCAACGATGCGCACATGACCTTCCTGTCCTATAGTGTTTATTTCAACGGGAACAAGGTCTTTTTCGAAGTTCATCATCCTAAGCAAGGTTACAGCTTATGGTCTTACGATAACGGGCATTTTGTCAGGATAATGGGCGTTCCCGAAAAGGGTGACTTCGACCTGGTAATGTGGAAAAAGCAGGAATGAGGATCAAAGATCCCCGTAGCTGAATTCCTTTTTATCACCTTTGAAATCCGTATATTCGATGATGTTCTTTTCGGTGTCCATCCCGATATAATATCCGCCGTCTTTTAGGGGCTTGAAAGTCTCGTCAGTTGCAGCAAATCTCTTAATGTCATAATCTTCTTTCCACATCCAGAGCATTTCGGCCTGGTATTTGCTTTGAAGGCCGTCGTCGGAGCGCTCTTCCTCGGTCATCATGAAATATTCGAGATTTAATCCGGTGTCGGGAGATTCACCGTGAAGCCCCCAGGTGGGATCCACATGATAACCCTTGCCGTTGAGTTTGACATAGCTCCAGTCGTGTTCACCTTCCGTTCCGAAGGGCGTTGCTTCAACGCCTGCCTGCAGGAGCAGATAAGTGAAGGCATAAGCGACTTCGACGCAGATGCCGTTCCTCTTCATTAGGCAGGCATAACTTCCGAAATCATCATAATCCTGTCCGTTGATGTCTTCATAGTCATAGACCCAGTTCTTACACATGTAATCATAGAGAGACATGATCTTCTCGAAATCCGAATAATCCGAACGGACGGCTTCATTCATTATCTTTACGATCTCGGCTTCAAAGGCCTTATCTCTTTTGAGGTATTCTTCCTTGCCGATCTCATATTCGAACTTGCCGACGCCGTCTTCGTATCCTGTTCCGTTAACTACCAGATTTGCGGGAGGATAGAGGACGTTTAATGAGTTCCCGTAGAAGCACCAGGCATATGCCTGTTCGCTTGAACAGGCGAAAGTATCCTCGCCTTTTCTTAATGCATCGATCAGATTGTAGAAAGATTCCCACATGTCATCCGTTACGACTTCAGACATAAGATCGGTATGCACATGAGGATTAAACTTCATGGGCTCGATCTTTTTGGTCGTTTCAGAAGTCGTAGTTTCGGTGACAGTGCTAGTCTCAAACGTTTCGGATGTCTCAGTTGTAACTTCCGCAGACGTATCGGAAATGCTTTCAGGTCCTTTGCCGCTGCAGCCTGAGAGCAATAATGCAAATATAACTATGGAAGCTGATAATCTCTTTTTATTCATTGCCGTGACCTTAGTTTCGTTTCTTTTAAAGCCGGCATATTATAGCACCGGATATTTTAAATATATCCGTTTACGGGGGAATGCCCTTATTTTGCCCAAGTCTATATGTCAGAACAAGGATCTTAAAACTGCAGTTGACATTTAAACCCTTTGATAATATATTAGTTAGCTGTGGCTAACTAATAATTATTTTCCAGAGAGGATTTTGATATGGCTAAGAAAGAAATGGTTAATCCGGCAACACAACCGGACAAGAAACTCCGTGTAAAGGATCTCATATTTGCAGGCGCTTTCGCAGCGATCTATGTCGTTGTCATGCTTTTGATCGTCATGGTATGCGGAACGGTCCCCGTTCTCTACCTGATAACTCCTTTGTTTGTCGGCATAGTATGCGCTACGATCTATGAGCTCTGCGTACTTAAAGTTAGAAAATTCGGTGCTGCTCTCATATTGGGCATCCTGTTTGCCGTTACCGCATCTTCAGGTTATCTTCCCGGAATGTTCATAGCGATCGGCGTTGCTCTTCTGGCTGAACTTGTCATACTTATCGGCAAGTACAAGTCGAAGAAATTCTTCCTTCTCTCATACCTCGTATTCAACCTTAACATGGTCTGCCCCTTCTCAAATCTGTACCTTAACAGGTCCTCGTTCATGGCAATGGCAACGGAATACTACGGTGAGAGCTATGCCAACGGAGTAGCAGCTCTTGCAACGAGCTGGATGCCTTTTGCCCAGATGGGCCTTGCGGTATTGGGAGCAGCCATCGGCGTTCTTATCGCATCCAAGCTCATAAAGAAGCATTTTGAGAAAGCCGGTATCGTTTGATCTGAAATAAACATATATGGATCTCACTTTCTATGGCGAAGACGTAAAAGGGCTGATCAGGGTCGATCCCAGAACAAAAGTCCTTATCTTCATTACGAGCAGTCTTGTATGCGTTAGCAGTTACAGTGACATCGGAATCGCTATGTATTCCGTTGTGCTCTGTATCCTGTTCGCGCTCTGCGGAAAGCCGATGACGGCGCTTAAGGCATCACTGGCTCTTGGAGTTGTTCTGTTCGTGCGGGCCATGATGGGAAATTCCAAAGGTGCGCCGGAAGTAATAGTAATGGTATTGACTCTGATTACTACCAGCTTCATGTTCGCATTTCCCACTCTGATGAGCATATATTTTATAGTCAAGACGACCAGGATCAGTCATTTTCTGTCGGCATTTCAGGCCATGCATGTTCCGGTCAAGGCGATAGTTCCCGTTGCGGTATTTTTCAGATTTCTGCCTACGGTAACTGACGAATGGAACGGGATACGTAAAGCGATGGCTTTCAGGGGAATATCCCTAAGTCCGGTGCAGATCATAGTGCATCCCTGGAAGACGATAGAATTCATATTGATACCGATGCTTTTTTCTTCCATGAGCGTCATGGAAGAACTTGCGGCCGCGACTATGGCCAGGGGAATGGATCTGGAAGTCAGGAGAAGTTCATATGAAGAAGTAAAACTTCATGCAGTTGATTATCTTTTGATAGTCCTGTTTGCAGCGATGTTCGTATTGGCAGCCGTGATCGCTCAGATGGCGAAAGAAGGTGCTGTCCTGTGATCAGATTTGAGAATGTAAGTTTCCATTATGGCGGAGAGAACGGCACCGGTGAAGGTGTCGATAACATAAACCTTACGATAAATGACGGTGAGGTCGTTGTCTTGTGCGGTTCATCAGGCTGCGGCAAGACGACTCTTACAAGGCTAATAAACGGTCTGGCGCCGCACTTTTACGAAGGCGAAATAGAAGGAGAAGTCCGGGTTAATGATCTTCTCGTATCCGAGGCTGAACTTTCGGAGACAAGCAGGTATGTCGGAAGCGTTTTTCAGAATCCCAAGAGCCAGTTCTTCAACATCGATACGACAGGAGAACTTGTTTTCGGCTGTGAAAACCAGGGTATGTCACGTGCGGAGATCGCGGAAAGACTTGCAAGGACGAATAAAGACATGAAGCTGGATGCCCTTATTGGCAGGAACATATTTGAACTTTCGGGAGGAGAGAAACAGCAGATAGCCTGCGGAAGTGTCTATACCGCGCACCCCGATGTCTATGTTCTCGACGAACCTTCTTCCAATCTTGACCGCAAGGCCATACACCGTCTTCATGAGATCTTGAAAAAGATAAAGGAATCAGGAAAGACGATAGTCATATCGGAGCACCGTTTATACTATCTGATGGATCTGGCCGACAGGTTCATATATCTTGACGATGGCATCATAACCGCATCCTATACGTCTGCTGAACTGGCAAGGCTTTCTGATGACGAACTGGCATCATTGGGCTTAAGGTGCACTGACCTTAATAAGCTCGATAAGGATCCCGAAAATATCAGTTTTGCAAATGCAGGTCAGCCTGTAGTTGAAGCGATCGATCTTAACTGCACCAAAGGCGGAAATCAGATCCTCGATATCGAAAGGCTCCGTCTGCCCGAGCACGCGATCGTTGCGGTAATAGGCGATAACGGAAGCGGCAAGTCAACATTGACGGAAGCCTTGTGCGGGGTCGGGACATCTGACGGAAGCATCGCCTTCAACGGCCGTTACCTGAGTGAACGGGAACGCGCTTCCAGGAGCTTCATGGTAATGCAGGACGTTAACCGCCAACTCTTCTCCGACAGTGTTATAGAGGAGGTAATGCTCAATGCATCCGAGAGCCGTGAAAGGGCATTGGAGATCCTGGATAAACTCGGTCTTAAAGATACCTGCGAAAGACATCCTTCATCTCTTTCTGGCGGGCAGAAACAGCGTGTTGCGATAGCATCCGCGCTCTGTGCCGGCAAGGAGATAATATTCTACGATGAACCGACATCGGGTCTTGACCGCAAGGGCATGGAGCGTTTCGGTGAGATCTTGAGCGAGATGAGGGATAAGATAACTTCCGTGATAATAACTCACGATCCGGAACTCATCTTGAGATGCTGCACTCATATCCTTCATATCGAAAACGGACGTGTGATGGGATTCTATCCTCTTAACGCTGACGGCGTTCAGCGGGTCAGAGGGTATTTCATGTCTGAAAGTGACGAGAATACTTCCAAAGACCGCAAGAAATACGGCATATTCGGAAGAGTACTTAAATATGCGGGCAAGTGGAAAAGATATGTTGTTCTTGCCGTCATCTTTATGGTGCTGGGAGCCTTTTTCGGCGCAGTGCCCTATGCGGGCATATATGATCTCATCACCCGCTTCCTTGATGAAGGCAGTCTGACCTTAAACGGAAGCCTGCCTGACATCGGGCTGATACTCGTTGCAGGGATACTTTATGCCGTCGCATATACATTCGGTCTTCAACTGAGTCACAGAGCGGCTTATCACACTCTCGAAAATATCCGCATCAGCCTTCAGGGAAAACTTGACGGCCAGCCCATTGGAAACATTCACGACATGGGGATCGGCACGGTCAAAAAACTCTTTAACGATGACATCGAATCAGTCGAACTCATGTTAGCGCACGTCATTCCGGAAGGCTTTTCGAATATATTCGTAGGTTCTGTTATCCTTCTCATCCTGATCGCCGTGGATTGGCAGATGGCTTTATGCTCTGTCGTTATCCTGCTCCTGGGATTTGCGGCATCAAGACAGATGTACGATGTCGGCATGGATAAGATGGGATATTATTTTGCATCATCCAAGAGACTTAACAACTCGATAATAGAATATGTATCCGGCATGGAGGTCGTAAGGATCTTTAACCGGAGCCGCAAGTCCGGCGAGAGATTTGAAGATTCGGTTTATAAATACCGCGATTTCGGTCTTGCCTGGTATGAGGTGTGCTGGCCCTGGATGGCTATATACGGAAGCCTTTTCGCGAATGTCACTTTGTACTCGCTCCCGCTAGGAGCTTTGCTCGTGATATTGGGGCATCTTACGTTGAACAGGTATATATTGGCTTTGTGCTTGAGTTATGCCTTGGGACCTCTCCTTTTGCATACTCTTGCTCTCATAGGTTCGATGCCGAGAGTCAATTACAAGATCCAGTCGATCGAAAAGGCCCTGGACAGGCCGGCTTTAAAGTGCGGCAATGAAGAGTTTAAAGGGGAAGACCATTCCATAACATTCGACAAAGTAAGATTTGCATATAAGGGCGATGAAGTCATCAAGGGAATATCTTTTACTGCCAAAGAGGGACAGATGACCGCGCTCGTAGGTGAATCGGGAAGCGGCAAGAGCACGATCGCAAGATTGATCGCGCACTATTACGATGTCGATTCCGGAGTGATCAGGATCGGCGGACAGGATATAAACGGACTATCGCTTGAAACCCTGGGCGATCAGATCTCCTATGTATCCCAGGAATTATTCCTCTTCAATAAATCGATAATGGAAAACATAAGGATCGGAAGACCTGATGCGACAGATGAAGAAGTGAAGGAAGCTGCAAGAAGAGCAGGCTGCGAAGAATTTATCCTGAGTTTTGAAGATGGCTACGATACGATGGCAGGGGCTTGCGGTAATAAGCTCTCCGGCGGACAGAAACAGAGAATAGCATTTGCCAGAGTCCTCCTTAAGGATGCTCCTGTAATAGTTCTTGATGAGGCAACGGCATTTATCGATCCCGAGAACGAGAAGAAGATGAACGATGCCATTGAAGAGATCATCCGGGACAAGACAGTCCTCATAATCGCGCACAAATTAAGTTCGATCGCAAAGGCCGATAAGATAATCGTCTTAGGCAAGGGCAGGATCATCTCGGAAGGCACTCACGCCGAGCTTATAAAGAACTGCGAAGAGTATAGAAGACTCTGGACTGCAACGGAAGAAAGCAACCGCTGGATCCTGAAAGGAGGGCAGGAGAAATGATCCGCATATTACATAAACTCCTCCTTTTCTGTGATAAGAAAAACGCCGTAAGGATACGAATAGCTTACATTTTCTCCTTCCTTAATGCATTTGCAAGAAACACCCCGATCATGGCAGGGATCTTCATGATCCGTGATCTGATGGAAGGTACAGCTGACGTCTTAAGCTGCTGCAGGATGGCAGGGATACTGCTCATATGTTTTGCTCTCGGAACCTTCTTCCAACACATGTCAGACAGGCTCCAGTCGTCTGCAGGATATAAAGTCTTTGCTCAAAAGAGAGTGGAGTTCGCAAGTCACTTAAGGAAACTTCCGATGGGGTACTTCACTGATGAAAACATCGGGCGCATAAGCTCGATCCTCACCGAAGACATGGTCTTCGTTGAAGAGAACAGCATGAGCGTTCTGGCGGAGATCGCAAGCGGTCTCTTTGCCCAACTGGCAGTGACTGTCTTTATGTTCTTCCTGGATCCCCTTCTTGGTGCATTGACCCTTTTAACGGATATAGTCATATTGATCCTTTCAATCCCCATGAACAGAACGGCAGCTGATAATTCTGAAGGAAGACAGGCAGCGGTTGAAGATCTTACGGGATCAGTCATAGAATATGCGGAAGGCATGGCAGTATCCAAGAGTTTTGGTCTTACGGGTGAGAGTTCCTCGCGCTTAAGAGACAGTTTTGCAAGGAGCCGTGAAGCAAATCTCAAGTTTGAAAGAGAATATGCTCCTTATGAGAGGAATCTGGAGATAATCTGCGTGGTCGGCATATCAGCCATACTTGCTGCTGCGATATGGCTCCTTCAGGCAGGAAGGCTTGACAGCATCAATTTCATTGGAGTCCTCTTGTTCCTGCTGAACCTCTTTACTCCCTTCAAGACCGTATTCCAGATGGGCGCGCGTCTGTCGATCATGGAAGTGGCTTTGGATAAGATAGAAGCCGTTTTCGCCGAAAAGCCTTTATATCTTGACGGCAAAGATCTTCCTGAAGAAGACTGCGCACACGAGATCGAATTCAATGATGTATCTTTCTCCTACGAGAAAGAGGAAGTCCTTAAGGGAATCTCATTTACTGCAGATAAGGATCAGATGATCGCGCTTGTCGGTGAATCCGGCAGCGGAAAGACCACTATAGCAAATCTTCTGGCGCGTTTCTGGGATGTTGATGAAGGCAGGATACTTTTCCGCGGATGCGATATCAAACAGATGCCGATGGAGACACTTATGAGCCACATAAGCATGGTCTTCCAGAAGGTATATCTTTTCGAAGATACGGTATTCAATAACATTGCCATGGCTAAGCCTGACTGCACGATGGAAGAAGTCAAAGAAGCTGCGAAAAAAGCCCGCTGCTACGATTTCATTATGCAGCTCCCCTATGGTTTTGAAACGATTGTAGGTGAGGGCGGAACGAGCCTTTCGGGCGGCGAAGCGCAGAGAATATCTATCGCCCGCTGCATCCTGAAAGATGCTCCGGTAATAATACTTGATGAAGCTACTGCGAGCATCGATGCGGACAATGAGCGTTACATCAAGGAAGGCATGACGGAACTCTGCAGAGGCAAGACCGTTATGGTCATTGCTCACCGCCTGAACACCATAAGAAATGCCGACAAGATCCTTGTGATCGATAAGGGAATGATCGCCGAAGAAGGTACTCATGATGAACTCATGAGCAAAGACGGTCTTTATTCACGAATGGCATTGCTTCAAAGGGACATGAACGATCTTAAGGAGGAGCTTGACTAATGAGCAAGAACACATGCAGGATCATAGGCATCATAACCATACTGATCAGTGTCTTTCTCCTGATAGGAGGTCTTTATCTTCCGCAGGCCGGGATCCCTTCAGCAGTAACAATAACGAGCCTTGTATCAGGCATCATCCTTCTCATTACGGGAGTCGTCTTCTATAAGATCCTCAGAAGCGATGACGCCGGATGATCCTTCCTTCGCCATCTGGCGGACTTCTTTCCTTACCATTACAAGAAGATAGATCGGGAAGATGAGGCTTACCAGGACCCCTATCGTTGAGAAGACCATGAGCATGATCTGTGAACTGCCGAGCAGTCCCGATAAGATGGGGGAAACATCCGATGAAGCAGATCCTTTGGAATAAGTCAGCGCTGCGTAGGCATAAGCGAATACATAGAGACTATTGATCAGAACACTAGTTATCAGTACGATGATCCCGATGATATATGTGTGCGGGATTATCTTCTCTTTATCTTTGTTTTTGCGGAAGACTACGATCAGGATAACTCCTGCTGCGATCCCTATCAGCAGATTTGCAATGCTTTGGAAGGTGGAGATCTTATAACTTGTTCCTGGACCGTAATTTTCCATACTGTTCATCACGGAATTTATGACTGCAAAGTATATGCCTTTTACGAAAGGCAAGAGCATTATTGGAATATAGATGAATTTCTTCTGATAATTCCTGTGGATGTAAATGCATAAGAATAAGGATGCGGCAAGGGTGCAAAGAGCCTGCGTGACCGAATTTACGAAGTTGACTTCGGTATAGTTTCCGCGGGTTACATAGTTTATGCCATTGGATAAGAAAGATGATATGAGTTGAGCCAGAGAGTACAGGATAACGCTTATGCCGAGGATCTTAGTCTCTTTCGGCTTACTTGCCGTGACGATGATGCCCAACGTAAGACATGCCGCACTCACAAGGAAAGGCAAAACAAAATAGATCATGATCAGTACGACGGATAAAGCATTGTAATTCATGATAAGACCCCCTTCTCATACTTCCCTGAATTTGAGCATATTATATCATTTGCAAGATTATTGAAGATTTTTTGTAAGATTTCGGAAAAAAAGTTGCCTTTATATATAAGGGACGTTTCCGCAGGGAATAAGGAGGAAGCTGTCCTTATCCGACCGAAAGGGGGACGCTGAATGACAAAATTAATTGTTTTACGATAAAGATATCTTGATAAACAGAAATTAGCATGTTATGACTTCAACAACAAAACAAAAACAGGAGGGGTAAACATGAACAGAAAAACAATAGCTGTCCTGATGATGGTCATTACGGTCTTTGCGGGTTTTTTATTGACCGGAAGACAGGCAATGGCAGCAGAAAATTACGATAACGTAGATGCGGACAAACTTATCTCGATGGCAAATGATCCTGCGTCTCTTGCCAAGGTGCGTTCCGTAATGATGGTTGCTTATGAGTCTGATAAGAAGATCGAAAAAGGAGTAAAGCTGGTAACGAAATGTCCCAACGTTGAGTATGCATACATATGCGTTAACGGACTCACATTGGATAAGGCTTTCTTTAATGATCTTTCAACCTCATCAGATACATTGAGTCTGTCTTTGCAATGGTGTACGGTTGATCTTACAGGAGTAAAAAATCCATATGTCACCACGCTCTATCTGATGGAAAATACAGTAAAGAAATATGAGAACATAGTGAATTTTAAAAATCTGAAAAAACTTACAACGGATACCGTAACAGGTTTTACTCAGGCAGAATACAGTAAATTATCCCGTTTAGAGTTTTTATCATTAAGCTCTCAGAAAATATCAGACTATAAAGCCTTTTTTCAGCAGATTTCAAAGGTCCGTGAATTGGGTTTGGAATGCTGTAACCTTCAGAATAAAGATACAAATTATATAGTTTCCTATATGAAGGATCTGGAACATTTAAATCTTTTTGCAACTTTCGTAGATGATATCAGTTTTCTGAAAGATCTTAAGAAACTGAAAGGTGTCACTTTGCCTTTAGGCATGAGCAACCTGAAACCTCTTTATGATGTGCCTTATCTGGAATATGTCAATTTTGATGGGTATACGGAGCTTTTCGTTGATGATGATCTTATGAAGTTCTTTGATAAAAACAAAATAAACTATCCCGAACATGACAAGGGCATCCGCAAGAAAGTTGAGAAGATAATTGATTCACTTAAGATCACGGATAAGACTCCTGTGCGTGACAGGATAGAGAAAGTAACGGAATATGTGCTCTTACACATGAAATATGATGATTCTGTCAATATGGATTATTCTACTTCTTTGGATATGTGCTTAAATTCAGGCACCGGAGTCTGTCACGATTATTCCGTTTTCGAATATACACTTCTGAAATGCGCCGGAGTGGATGCATACATGATAATAGGATATGCTGTGGATGCTTACGGCTCTCCTCCGGGATCACACGCATGGAATGAAGTCTGCATAGACGGAAAATGGTATGGATTGGATGCCACCTGGATTGACAGTGAACAGGACGATCCGACTACTGATTATCACAAATCATGGGCGTGGCCGCCATGTTACATGCAGCGCACCAAGGTCAATGATCCGAGCGAATGGCCTGCTGACCTGGATTTTAGCGATTGCCAAGACCTGGTATTCTCTTACTATCACAGGACCATGAACGATCCTCTGGATACTCTCAAAGGCAGAGGCAAGGCTCAGACAACGACCGTCAAACTCAACAAGTCGGAAGACAGCGTCATATGCGGTAAGACCGATTCATTGAAGAAGACCGGCAGCGGCATATTGAGCATAGTTACATGGAAATCTTCCGATTCTGATGTCGCAACAGTCGATTCCAACGGCAAGATCACGGCAAAGATGGCGGGCACTGCGGTCATCAGCGCGACCAGCGCCGGAAAGACTGCGAGCTGCAAGGTCACAGTCCTTTATAAGGACGTAACCAACAGCAAGGATTTCTGGTACACTCCCACGAATGAACTTACGGCAAAAGGCATTGTCAAAGGCTACGACAAACAGACCAAATTTATGCCTGCCAACGAGTGCACCCGTGCCCAGATGGTGACATTCCTCTACAGGCTTCAGGGCGCACCGAAGACGAAGACAAACAAGTGTCAGTTTGATGATGTTAAGTCAACGGACTATTTCTTCAAGCCCGTAATCTGGGCCGTCGAAAAGGGCATCACCACGGGTGTATCAAAGACAGAGTTTAAGCCTCAGGCTGCCTGCACCAGAGCTCAGACGGTAACCTTCCTTTGGAGGATGGCCAATAAGCCCGAACCCAAGACAACGAAGAATCCCTTTGGAGATGTGAATGAGAAAGATTATTTCTACAAGGCAACTCTCTGGGCATCCGAAAAGAAGATCGCAGCAGGCTACGCTGACGGAAACTTTAAGCCTCAGGGCAAGTGCCTGCGCCGCCAGATGGTAACCTTCCTTTACAAGTACGACAAGTACATAAATGGAAAAGGATAACCCGAGGAACAACACATCGCTCTGCTAGTTCCGCAGGAGCAGGGCGACGAGGACATGTTCGACGCCAAGAGCGATGTGTTGCGACGAATGATAAATACATAAACGGAAAAGGATAACCACTTCTGAATCAGATTCAAAAACTGCCGCTTCCGTATTTGCGGGGGCGGCATTTTTCTGCTTTCGTTTTCGATGGTCAGGATGGTATAATCAGACTATATTCTCCATACGAGGAATAATGGTTCATTTTGGGGGAGGTTATATGAATATGAAGTCGGTCAAGTGGGGTATCCTTGCAGTCGTAACAGTATTGGCAGGAGCGTTTGTTTTGCTGCCCGCTAAGACGGTAAATGCAGACGATAACCTGGAGATAAAAATAGATCAAACCGTTCAAGTAAATTTTTCCGGCAGCAAAGACCGGTTTGTCAAGTATGTAGCAACTCAGGATAAGATGGTGAATCTAAGTTCTGAAGGTTATTATTTTGTAGAAGCTTCGGTCTATAAGGACAACACGGAGGATTCTTCTCTCATCACAGATGAATATGTCGAAGATGGAGAGAATTTTTCCCTTACCTGGTATCTTCCCAAGGGTACGTACTATTTTAAAGTGAGCAGGACAAATAATCAGGCCAACGGCTACACAAAGGTCACGCTGAAGGATGTTACCGATACTGCCGTGGTTGTGAATGTCAATGAGACCAATTTCCCGGATGAGGCTTTCAGGTCTTATGTTGATGAGAATATCGATCTTAGGCA
>JAIKVV010000013.1 GCA_024685385.1 Saccharofermentans sp.
TGGATCGGACACATGCCTAATTGTCTGATGCCTGAGTAATGTTCGGCTGTTCCATAGCCTTTATGTTTGGCAAATCCGTAACCGGGATATTCCTTATCATATTCTTCCATTATCCTGTCCCTGGTTACTTTGGCAAGGATCGATGCTGCGGCTATCGAATTGGACTTGGCATCACCTTTGATTATCGGAATAACAGGAAGACCCGTTCCGTCAAGGTTTACGGCATCTATAAGCAAAACATCAGGCTTTACTGCGATTTCAGCTACACACTGTCGCATTGCCTGCTTCGTTGCATTCAAGATGTTGATCTCATCTATTACATCAGCCTCGACTCTGATAACGGAATAAGCTATTGCCTTTTCCTTTATCTCATCGAAAAGCGCATCTCTCTTCTTTGCAGAAAGTTTCTTGGAATCGTCGAGCCCCAAAATCTTCTTCTCAGGATCAAGGATACAACATGCAGCCACTACGGGACCTGCAAGAGGACCTCTTCCCGCTTCATCAATACCGGCAGCAAAAGCATAACCGTCTTCCCTGCACTTATTTTCGAACTGCGATAACTCTTCGTATTTTTCCAACAACTGTTCTTCTGTCAATCTGGCCATAGTCTTATCCTTTACATAGGTATCTCAAGAGATATCCTGCCTATCCTGCCGGTCCTGAAATCGTCCAGCAGGAGTTTTGCAAACCTGTCTTCGTCGATCCTGCCGCCCGACATGATGCAGCCCCTCTTCTTTGCCATTTCAAGGAAGAGTTCGTAATCCTTATCCGAATATCCGAATTCATCAGCAGTTACTTCAAACTCGGAAAGATCGATCCCGTAACGGGCTTCCATCAGGTCAGGATAAAGATCGTTGAGCATCTTCATGGTGTCATATGCAACAGCAACAAGGTCATTAACCTCATCTTTAACTGACCCTGCAGCAGAAAGGCAAACACCCATCCTGTGGCTCTGGATCTTGGGCCACAAGACTCCGGGCATATCCATAAGTTCAAGTCTTCCAGATGTCTTGATCCATTTGGGATCCCTGGTAACACCCGGTTTATTTCCTGTGACAGCAGCCTTACGGCCGGCAAGAGCATTGATGAGCGTGGATTTTCCGGTATTGGGAACTCCGACGACCATTGCCCTTACGGGACGCCCCGTTCTGCCCTTGGCTTCGGCTCTTTCCAACACGTCCTTACAGAGTTTGACTGATTCTGAGACAACCTTATCCAAACCCTTGCGGTTTGTTGCTTCAACAGCGACAGCAGAAGTATTCTCCTTACGCAGAGCCTCAATCCATTGTGATGTCTTGGCAGGATCAGCAAGATCTGCTTTATTAAGCACGATCAGTCTCGGTTTTTTACCGATTATCTGGGAAAGTTCGGGATTGCGGCTCGCAAAAGGGATCCTTGCATCACAGGTCTCAATAACCATGTCAACCTGAGGCAGCAAAGCCTTAGTATCATTCAGGGCTTTACGCATATGCCCCGGGAACCAGTTAATGTCTGAAGACATTTAAATACCTCATCAAATTTATTTCACGCGTAATTATATCATTAAATACAGATAATTCAGAACGGTATGACTTCGATTTTGCTGATCTGGCCGTCAGGTTCGTGGGTTACGCATCCAACCAGAAATTCGATGTCACGACCGAAATAGCCCCGTTCAGCCATAAATCTCTTTGCCGTCCTGTAAATGCGTTTGCGTTTTTTGAAATCAACTGCTTCTTCCGAATGCGGATAGGGGCCGTCATTCCTTCTCGATTTGACTTCAGTAATATAAAGGACCTGCTCTTTCTCGAAAACAAGGTCGAGTTCGCCTATGCCCGGCACATTATAATTCCTTGCTATGAGCCTGAATCCGCAATCCGCAAGGTATTGCGCAACGGCGTCTTCTGCCCTGTCGCCGATAATACGGAGAAAGGTTTTGTTCCTGTTAATGTTGCTTTGTGTTTTCATTGCTATTCCTCCCGATCGGTTTTAGTGATATATTGTTTTAGACAAAAATGAATGTGAGGTAACCCTTATGATCTCAGAAAACATGGTTAAGGCATTGCAGGGCGGTTCAAAGATCCGCAAGATGTTCGAAGAAGGAAACAGGCTCAAAAAGATCTATGGAGCTGAAAACGTCTTTGATTTCTCCATTGGCAACCCTGACCTGGAGCCTCCCGTTGAAGTTAAGGAAGCCCTTAAAGAGATCGCATCCGCTGATATTCCCGGAATTCACGGTTACATGAGCAACAACGGTTACGAATCGACACGTGCCGCAATTGCCAAGAAGCGTTCGGAAGAATCCGGACTTGATATCGACGCTTCAGCAGTTTGCATGACTGTCGGCGCAGCTGCTGCAATGAACGATGTTCTCCATTCACTTCTCGATCCCGGCGACGAAGTAATCGTCCTCGCCCCCTATTTCATGGAATATAACGGCTATATCGCTAACCATAACGGCAAAGTCGTAATCTGCGATACTGACGAAAAGTTCGTCCCTCATACCGAGGAAATCGCTGCCAAGATCACCGCCCGCACAAAAGCCATAATCATCAATTCCCCTAACAATCCTTCAGGTGTTGTCTACAGCGAGCAGTTCCTTACTGACCTCAATACAATGCTCAAAGCACAGGATCATACAATTCAGGTAATATCAGATGAACCTTATATTGATCTTGCTTACGACGGAATTTCCGTACCCTGCGCACTTAAATATATCGATAATCTCGTAATCTGCTTCTCCTGGAGCAAGTCCCTGTCACTGCCCGGAGAGAGGATCGGATATACTCTCGTATCTCCCAAAAACGACGATTATAACGATCTTACGGCTGCAATTACGATATCCAACAGAACTTTAGGTTCCGTTAACGCTCCTGCGATCTGGCAAAGGGTCATCGAAAAGTCCCTTTATGCTAAGGTTGACGTATCCAATTACGAAAAACGCCGCAACATGCTCTACTCGAACATTGTAGATGCAGGCTTCGATGCCGTAAAACCTCAGGGTGCCCTCTACATCTTCATGAACACGCCTGAAGGTCTTACGGACGACGAATTTGCAGATATCTGTCACGAAGAAAATCTTCTCATCGTAGGTGGCGGCTCCTTTGCAAAGCCCGGGTATGCAAGACTCGCTTTCTGCGTCTCTGAGACAACGATCGTAAATTCGAGAAAAGCATTCTTTGCTGTTGCGGAGAAGCTCGGTATAGAGCACAGGTCAAGTCTCTGATCTTTCGCATATTGCTATAAACCTCCATCCTTTTCCTTTCTCGCTTATGCAGGTGCAAAGGGACAGTTTAGGTGCGCTCATTTCATCTGCTGTTATATAAGCTGACACTTTCTCCGGCGGCACGCATACTTTATCGACGACCGTATATTCGATCTTCGTATCCTCTTTAGTCGCTACGTAGACTTTTGCCCCCTTCTCTATGTATTGCAGTCTGCAGAATATGGTTGATATATGTCTGTTCCGGTGCCCCATTATGAAGCAGTTGCCGCTGTCTGAACCTAATTCCGATGACAAAGGATATCTGCCAACGCCGAACCTCAAAGCCTTAACTGAAACACCCTCCCAGACCGGAACCTTTGTGTTGATCGAAGGGATCTCGATAACTCCGATTAGTTTAAGGTCATCTGTGTTTCCCTCATGCTTTTCGATAAGAAGCTCATTATTTGTATCAGGATCGTCCGGATCAGCAAATTCCTCCTGCTCATAAATATCGTCTTCTCCTTCGATAATAAAGATCTCAGAATCAGGCAAACCGATCATGTCAGAGTTCTTACCTTCAGCGACCTGATTAATGAAATAATCTGTATAATGATCCATGTTTTTTTGTCTTAGGATATTTACCAGAGGATCAAGAGACAACACACCCAGCAGAAGCATAACGATTACGCTCTTTATCCCTGTAACTACCTGTTGTCTAAACCTCATAAACATCTGTGCCTCCTGTCTTTTAAGTCAAGAAATAAAGATGTCAGGAAGATCATCAGCAACAATACAAAAACCTTTTCAAGATTATTTTCTCTTTCCCCCGTTGCCGGCAATCTGACTGCTATGCTCTGTTCTTTACAGGTAAGATCTCTATGACATGTTACAAGGACATCTTCTTCAGAATTAAGGTAATCATTCAGATATATATCTTCAAATACTACGATCACAGTTCCTGGATCCAATAAGTTATTCGAAAAAGATATTGATACATCCACTTTACCGTCAGCCTTTTCCGGAACAAATGAAACCTTCTTTTCCAGCAAAGATCCGTCTTTCCTGACAAGTCCTGCCCCTTTATCAGAATATAAACTTGCGACGATACAGTACTTTTGTCCGGGCGTTAAACCTTTATATTCAACGTAATCGATTATCACAGCTTTCCGCATCGATTCTATAACCTTGGTTCCTTGTTCCGTTGAAGCGCATGTCATGCATGAAGGAACGGTTACTGTCTGATCGCTATTCCCTTCATCACAGTGGGATGCGACAACTACAGCATTCCGCCATAACGTCTGGAAAGCTACAATGTCATGACCTTTGATCAAAGTCGAATCAACAGTAAAAGACATATCAACGTTTCCGCTTTCTGTTTCCGGCACAAAATCAACATAAGTAGTAACCGGCTTTCCGTTATCTTTCAGATAATCTCCTGCTGTCTTATCAAAGAGCATGCCCTCCATAGTGTAGGTCAAACCTGTTATAAGACCGCGATAGCTGATCTTATCTGTCAGCAATATCCTGTTTCCGTACGATACAGTTTTTGTATTTGAAGAGCTGTCAATAAGAACCGTCTTAATCTCAGGAATTTTCTTTTCACAGATTACTGTCTGATGATCATCGTTAATGTCTTCATGCCCCGCTATCTTTACAAAATCCTTTTTCTCCTCAATGTAAAGATACTCAAATGCCGTTATGGATCTCCCATCCAGATCATCGGTATTCAATCTGAAAGGCACAACAACATCGATATCGGCAAGATATTCTGTGCATTGCCGTCCGTTCTCATCCAAATAGTCATAAGCTGATATGTTCTTTGCATTCTCTTTAGTAAGAGTAAATATGACTTCGGAAGATATCTCTTTTCCGTTTCGGTCAAGGATCTTTTCGCCTGTATCCGTATCCAAAAGGGTTCCTGTGATCTTATATCTTTTGCCACAGGAAAGATTTCTGCACTCTATCCTGTCTTTAAGTTCTACATCAGCTCCTGCCTTAACGATGTGGCTCTTACTGTCATCTGCAGTCAACTCTGTCGAAACATCAACCGGAATCAACATCTGTCTTACAGCATTCAGATCATTATGGCTTCCTACAGGGAGTCCTGTATCTTTCCGATACATCTTTTCGCTGATAACAACAGGAACAAGGATCTCAGAAAGCAATTCCGAATCAACCGGAATGCTGATCTCAACATATCCTTCGACTGTAAGTCCGTTGGCAGACAAAATATACTTACCGTCTTTTCCGGCTACAAAAGACCGTTTTGACGAAAAAGCTTTACCTTCGTTTGATCGAAAAACACTGCCGGCTTTGATCAACGAACCGTCTGCTTTTGTATAATCCTTCGAATAAAGGACCGTGCCTTCCAGTTCATATTCAACATCCTTTATCAGACCGTCGAAATAAACCTTGTCTACGATAACAGCCGAACCGTCAGCAGAAAGCATCATCTCATACTCGTTGCTGAACCTTTTATCCCGTGCTGATGTGTGGATCGAACAATTTACAAACTTTCCTTCAAGCTTATACTTACCTGCAAGTGCATTTTCCACAACAACATCAGGATCATCATATTTAATCTCGAAAGGATACACCTCCGGGTCCCTCTCGTATCCTTCCGGAGCTTCTGATTCAACAAGATAATACTTTCCAACATCAAGGCCTTTGTAAAAATAAATACCGTTATTGTCTGACATTCTTCCGATCATGTCATGACACTCTTCATCCTTATAAACATCAAACACCGCACCCGGTATTAAAACCCCTTCTTCACTGCTTTTATGCACCGAGACTGATCCTGTTTTATTTTCGATCGTATATACCTTTGGAGACAGTATAAAATCCTTGCCGTCGCAGTCTTGAGCATCAACGGTAAACACTACCGTTGTATTATCCTTTGTATATCCATTATCAGAAACGAAAAAATATCCTTCAGGCGCATTCTTTTCGAAAAGAATATAACCATGCCCGAATTCTTCTGAACCGTCATTAAAATGAAGAAGTCCGTTACACTCATATATGCCTTTTTCACTTTCCTTGATGATCGCTTGTGTAAGTTTTCCGTCAACCATAACAAGGGCTTTTTTGTCGTCTTCATCCAATCTGAGATTATTGTTTGAATCAACATATAATTCAAATTCGGCTCCGGACAATCTTCTTTGATCATCTTTATCGATCTTGGTGATCTTTAGCGGAACGGCATATGGTTCGTCTTCAGGATATAAAACGATATCCTGCGGTGTCTCAACAGAAAAACTCAACACAACATCAGAAAGGAAATAACCATCTATGCTGCCTGTTTCCTTTAAAAGATAATCTCCCTTGCCGACATTCGGAAACATAATAATCCCATCATTATCAAGATCGGATATTTCTCTTCCGGAGGAAAGCTCATCGCTGTCAAGATGCCCGTTAGAATTAAGATCATCATACAAAGTATATTTTAGTTTTCTTTCAGGAGAATAAGTCCCGGGATCAACAATGATCTTCCCGGTCCACTCATCTGTCTTAACTGCTCTAACCGTTACGTTTATCTTATTAGTACCGGTGATGATGCCGTCATTTGATCCTGTCTTGCCGTCAACATGAACTATTCCGTTATAATCTGAACTGTTATTCCAAACCAGAGAATAGCCCTCAGGAACATCTTCTTTGATCTCATAGAAACCATAAGGGACATTTTTCAGAGTAAAAGAACCTTCGCCTTTATCCTTTTTTCTTGTTTTGACCTTTATCGTATCCAATAAATGATCATCATCAAATCTGCCGATATCTTCCGGTTTATTCCCGTTACCGCGCCAATAGATATTAAAAACGAACTCTTTATCCGCTTCAGCTGCCTCATCTATCTTCTTTACGGTAAGATCTCCTTTTTGCAATACATTAGCTGCATCTGCCTTGCAAGGAACATCTCTGGCGACTGTTATCTTTTTATAGAAATATTTACCGTCTTCAGAACGGAACCAGCCTTCAGGCGTGGCATAGGAGAATCTTATCCCTGTTTTCTTGTAATATACTTCAGGTATATATTCTCTTATCTCATATTCACCTGCGGGAACTTTAAGGGTCTGAACCTTCTTTCCCTCATAAGTCCAGGTTACCAAAGTTGAATATCCGCTCTTGCCGTCAGACTTTGCTGTTCCCTGAGCTATAACCTTTCCCTTGTACAACAGTTCAAAATCAGTTAAAGCAAGATCCCCTTCAGAAAGGAAAGTCTTCGTCAAGGATAATTCGGATGAATCTTCGGAATTGACAACAATAAAAGAAAAGGATCTGTGTCCATCATCTATCTCAAAGGCTTTTTCATAGCAGCAATCAGACTTCTTATTCCACCCGGATTCATTATGTGAAACATAATAGCCGTAGCTTCCGTCTGAATAAGAAAACTTCAATGGATCCCACTTTTCCGAAACTACATATCTTCCATAAGAGAGATGCTTAACGTCGTCCTTCCAGATAATCGAACCGTTCTTATCTACAGTCCCTGTCGTTATCAGGCTGTCAGAATTATCAGCAGTTCCGTTATTGTTTTTGTCGTAATATAGACTGAAGCTTACTTTGGAAATATCAAACTGATTTCCTTTGGGAGCACTTTTATTTCCCGAGATCGATCCATAAGGAAGATTATTATCTACCGTCAGTTCAAGACCATTATCATCAACAGAAATCTCACGATAAAAATATTTGCCGGACGAATCTTCCTTAAATCCCTTTGGGACATCATAATACATGATGCCTCCGTATGAAGTTGTTTGCCCCTGCGGAACTGTTTCTTCCAATCTGTAAGACCCTGCAGGAAGAATGATCGAAGCAGATTCAGTAAGTTCTGTCGAGCTTGTCCCGTAGTATTTCCAAATTACGATACCTTTACTGTCAGATATGCCTTTAGCAAGGATTTTCGATCTGTCCTTAGTCAGCAATGCAAATGAAAAGTTCTCTTTGGTCCCGTAATTGACGCTTTTCTTAAGAGAGAAGACAGAAGAATCAACTGTATTTGTACAGACAATGTTTATCTGTTCACCCAGTGCCTTTCCTTTTGTCGAAAACCGGTATGTCTTATCCTGCCAATCTGCATTAGAAACTTTATAGGACAACGTCTTCCCTTCGTAGCAATGAAAAACAGGGACCGAATATGTTTCGGTGACCTTATAATCAGTATCAGCCATTAAAGGATAGTATTTCCCATAATATGTCGCGCCATCGTTAAGATACCAGCCCCATCCGGAATCCGAATACATATAGTGCGCCAAAGCCGTATTGTCAGCTTTTCGAAGAGTAAGCTTTGTGACCTTGGTATCGTAGATCTTTTCATCGTTGGTCTTTTTTGTCAGTGACAGCCAAAGCGCCTCATGAAATTTCAGATAATCACCTGAATCATTTGCAAGCCTGACTTTATTGCTGTTATCTTTGTAAGAATCAACAGCAGAATATGAAGATACCGTCTTCGATATACTTTCCTTCAGATTTCCGCCGGAGACCTTATAAGTTAAAGTTCCCGTATCAGGGTCTTGAGTTTGACTCTTATAACTGACTTCAACTTTATAAAGCCCTTTGTCACCATACTCTTCCTTTGCTCTGAAGGATCCGGAATCGGTTATGACATCAGCCGGCACTTTGCTTTCCGAAATATAAAAAGTCTTGCTTATCGATGTTGAATCAGAACTGACTTTCCCGAGGTATAAAAACGCATCACCTGAAACATCTTTATAATTCGAATAAACACCGTTACCGTCATTATCGGTTATCTTTCCTCTTACCGTTTTCTTATCTTCTTCATAAACAGTAAACTCAGCTCCGGTAAACAGGTAGTCTTTAAATGTTTTATTGATCAAAAAACCAATTCTTACAGGATATTCCTGGTCGACCGTCTTATAAGCTGCCATATGAGTCAGTGCAACATCCTTGGATATGCCTGATGAAAGAGCCTCCCATCTGACACCGTAATGTCCCGTTGAAGAATCCTTAGTCACTTTGTAACTGACATTATTGCCTTCTTTTACATAAGTTACCCCTTTACTGTCAGAACAATGATATAGACCCGGGACTCCGTCGATCTCGTAATATATTCCTACATGCAAAGCAACATCCGAATAAGAATCACATCCGTCTTCATAAAAGATCATTATGTCTCCGTTTGATGCACCTAAAGATCCGTCACTGTATTTTATCTTTGATAATAATGACTTCCATGCTGAATCCGCTTCACTCTTATTCACTGAAGGATCCCCGTCAATAATCCTGTCAGAATAAAACTTAGCATTCTTAACATCAGTGAAAGACGTATGTGAAACACCTGAAGCCGCGTTATCGAGAACATCAGATCTGAATGCTCTTAGATTATGGGAATACGGCTTGCATAAGCCATAAATATCTTTAGCAGTTACGGTCCAGGAAGATATATTGATCGGATTTGTAGAGTTAGGATCTTTATAATACTTGATATCACTTCTCCAATTATCTGATGAAGAGACTAAACCGGATGAACCTTTACCTTTGGCAGTACCGCAAGCAAGTTTATACACAAGCTCGACAAAACTGACACAATCCAATGTTGTTTCGGATGAATCATATCTTGTCCCCGTAAGGCCATATTTGTATCCGGACATGGCTTTTGCATATCTGCCTATATTATCCGCAAATTCTTTCGCAGTCATATCAGTATTGATCCCGAAGAGTTTAAATGAATCCTCTGCTGCCTCAACATTGGCTGAATCAAATACTATTCCCTGTCCAACGAATAAACATGCAGTGATCAAGGCAAGAAAGAAGCTTATAGGCTTTTTAATTTGCTTAGCGTGTTTCACAAAAGTCACCTGCCTTTCATCCCGCTACATCTTCAACAATGCCGTCGTAATAAGTTACTTTATGGTCTCCTTTCTTGTATCCGTAAACATTAAAAGACAATACATCCGACTTGCTCATATGGTTGCAATTAACATCTTCAACCATCGCACACAAAGACTTTCTGTTATAAGCTTCATTATCTGCAAGGATTATCAGATCGTGGACAGATGAGGGTATGATCACAAGATCCGTACCTGTCTCTTTAACGATATTTTCGAAAATCTCTGGATAAAGCAAAGCAGTTGCGCCAAGGTATCTGTGCTGATTGGTAAGGACCAATATATCAGGACCTTCAATTTGATCATCAGAAAAATCTACGCCGTCGGAGATCTCGCCCAGCATAGTTCTCATATCTTTACATACAGGCGTAAGCATCCTCCTCGTATTGGAATAAGCCTTACTGTACAGTTGCTTTTCAGTAAGATTAGCGTGCTCTGCAAGATCCTTGTCTATTACAAAACTCATCACTCCATATTCATCAATAGATATGATCCTTCTGTATATAATTGCCATATCCAGGAAAGTCCTGTGCGGAAGATCAGAGATATATTCCTCATTGCCCTGAATTCCGATCAGTTGGATAACGACATTTTCGAGCAATGAATTCGCTGAAAAGCAAGGGATTTCAGGCTTATCACCTTTAAGTGCCTTTGATATCGTTCCGGCAGTTTCAGTCATTACATGATAAAAATCACCGCATTCAAGATAATCTTCATACATGGTCTCAACATAGAAAGTAGGCGCTGCATACGCCTTGGGCGGATCAGAGGGTGCAACGCTTACACCGGTAAGTTTGGCGTTAACCTTTCTGATCTCATTTACTTTCAGTTGATAATCCGAAAACTCATCTCCAAGATATTCCAGGAATTCGTCAAGCACCTTCTCTTTAAACTGTTCGTAATTCATAATCGTTCTCCTTTGCATGGTATTGGGCATAAAAAAACGCACCCTGCCAGGGGTGCGTCAGATGCGTTTATTTATGTTCACCATGATGATACTACGGACTGCCTGTCTCAATCAACGGCAATCGTCGGAAAAAAACTGCAAAAACTACGATTACGGCAGATTATTTTTCCGTTTTTTCCGATTATCCTACAGCAATATTATAAAGTTCCATCACTGCAGCCGCATGATCATCGTTTCTGAATACGGCATCGCCTGCAACTAAGATGTCGCAGCCTGCTCCGTAAACACGTTTTGCTGTCGTCTTGTTTATGCCTCCGTCACAGGAGATCAGGGTCTTACAAGCCTTATCATCAATTGCTTTTCTTACGGCTTTGATCCTGTCGTCGGAGATCTCCATATAGCCCTGACCGCCGAATCCGGGTCTTACGGTCATGAGAAGGATCTTGTCTGTCTTATCTACAAAAGGAAGGATCAGTTCGATCGGAGTATCGGGGTGAACGGCAATGCCTGATTTGATGCCGTAAGATCTTATGAGTTCGGATAATTCCACAGGGTCATCAGTACATTCAAGATGGAAAGTGATTATATCAGAACCTGCATCAACAAAGGGCTTGATGAACTTCTCGGGATTGGTGATCATGAGATGTACATCAAGTATCTTATCAGTGTGTTTTCTCAAGGACTGAACTATCGGGATACCGAAAGAAAGGTTATCCACATAATGTCCGTCCATGACGTCGATATGTATGTACTCGGCTTCACCTTCTACTGCTTTTAATTCATCCATCAGATATCCGAAATCAGCTGACAATATCGAAGGCGCTATGAAACATTCTCTCATACCGGTCTTATTCTCCTCTTATAGTTATTTCTATTATTATACAGATACTCGTACTCTTCGCGGTATCTTAAGTAACGGCCTCTGTCGATCTTCCCTTCTTCAAGGTCCTCCAGAACGGCACATCCTGTCTCGGACAGATGTCTGCAGTCGTCAAACCTGCACTTTCCGGCGGATCTCATGATCTCAGGATATCCTTTAACAACATCTTTATAATCTGTTCCGACATCGAAAAGTGATAAAGAAGTAAAGCCGGGCGTATCAGTTATGAACCCTGTTTTTGTATCGAAAAGCTCAACATGACGGGTGGTATGCTTTCCGCGTTTAAGCCTGTCACTGACATCACCGGTCTGCATTATATCATTCTCGAGGATATTATTGCATACCGTACTCTTGCCTACTCCCGAAGGTCCTGCAAAAGCTACGATTCCGGACGGTGCAACTTCGGCTAGTTCTCTTGATGAAAAGAGTTTTCCTTTTGATGATCGGTAAACCTTAAAGCCTGCAGAAGTATATATGTCAGACAGAGTATCTGCCTGTTCCGGATCCAGATCACATTTGGTAAAGAGCAAGACCGTGCTGATATTAAGGTTTGCGCATATGACAAGGAGCTTATCCGTCAATGTCAGATCAGGCTGCGGATCGCAGACGGCAAATGTAAGGATAAGGCAGTCGATATTGGCTACGCTCGGTCTTATCAGGAAATTCTTTCTCGGCAGGATGTCATCGATAACATAAGGTATGTCAGGATCTCCCGATTCTGATACTTTGACTTTATCCCCAACGGCAGGAACGACACCCGACTTGCGGATGCCGCCTCTTATCTGACAAAGGATCCTGTCCCCTGCTTCGCGCCTGACGGTATATGTACCGCCAACGCCTTTAGTGATTATACCTTCGATCATGTCCTTTCGCCCGGTTCTCCCTGATCCTGATCGGCAGGTGTCGGCTTAGGCTTGGGCGTAGGCGTAGGCGGATCCGTAGGTTTCGGTTTAGGCGTAGGTGTACTGGTCGGCGGCGGAGCTTCCGTAGGCTTAGGCTTAGGAGTAGGTGTCGCCGTCGGAGTAGGTGTCGGAGTTGCCGTAGGCGCAGCAGTAGGCTTAGGCTTAAATACCGCGGTCATGGTAACATCCTTATCTCCTACGATCAGTGTATAAGTACTGTCAACGGAAACCTTGTTTCCGAGTTCATCGAGCCAGCAATCGAACTCATTTCCTTCGGAAGGCGTAGCAGTAATCGTGATGGTCGTGCCGGGTGCATACTGACCGCCGCCTTCGGCTGTACCGCCGCCCTGGGCAATAACGTTGATGTTGGTCAGCTTAGGTGTCGGTGTAGGCGTACCGCCGTTCTCCCAATCTTCCTTTGTGCCGACATAAACCTTAATGGTCGAATTGCGCTGGATCGAATTACCTGCTGCAGGATCAGTCAACATAACATACTGCTTGTCAGGTGAGAGATTGAGAACTGTCTCAGCTCCGTAGAGTTTATAGTTCAAAACAGCATCAAGAAGCTTCTGGGCCGCTTTATCCATTGTCATGCCCTTAATATCAGGAACGACGCTACTAGTGGGCTCAGCCGCATATACGATAACAACGGGATCGTTCTTGGAAAGCTGGGATCCGGCTTCCGGTTCGGTCCTTATGACAAGATCGGGCTTCACGTCTTCAGTCGTCTCGGATCTTACGGAAACATTCAGTTCAAGACTGGTAAGAGCCTTAAATGCATCTTTGTAATCGAGGCCTGCATAATCCGACAAAATGATCTTTTCCTGTTCGGAAGCAACCGTCAATACAAGAACATTAAGGGGACTGTTAAGTTTTATCGTTACGCCCTCATTGATGCTCTGTTCAAGAACAGTGCCCGGGAGGATCTTATCCATCTGCTTATATTCTTCTCTATGTCTTACACCGAATTTATCAAGTTCTTCTATGACATTATCGATATTCATTCCGACATAGTTCTTTATCGTGTAATCGGTATTCTGCTCAACAGTTGTCGCATTCTGAACAGATTTAACAACTAACACGCCGAGTCCGATAAGGACAGCCGCTATGCACAGGATGATCAAAGCCAATATGATATTATCCCTCATCCTGGATCTTCTTCTGGATTCAGCAGACCTCTCGATATCCGAGATCTTCTCATAATTGGGATCCTGTCTGAAAGAGATGTTCTGCTCAGCGGTATTTGTTTCCTTTGTGCTTGCGGTAATGACACCGTAAACGCCGTTAGGATCAACGAGAAGAGAATCAAGCTCGCCAACCATCATGCCGAGAGTCGCATAACGCTTGTCAGGGGACTTCTGCATACATTTATTGATGATGGCATCAAGACCGGCCGGGATTCCCGGCATTAAAGAGGATGCAACAGGAGGTGTTTCCTGCAGATGCTTAACTGCAATGGCAACATTGGAATCGCCGTCGAAAGGCACTCTGCCCGTGATCATCTCGAAAAGAGTAACACCTAAGGAATAAACATCAGATGCAGGCCCGACATTACCGCCTCTCGCCTGCTCGGGAGAGAAATAATGAACGGAACCCATGGCTCCTCCTGCCATAGTGATCGTTGTGGAAGAAGCAGCTCTTGCAATTCCGAAGTCTGTGATCTTAGCGATCTTATCTCTGGAGATAAGGATGTTCTGAGGCTTAATGTCCCTGTGAACGATACCGTTCTGATGAGCATAATCCAAAGCAAGACCGACCTGGATAACGATCGGGACTGCCACTCTCCAGTCAAGGTGTCCGTTCTGGCTTATCAGTTCTTTAACGGTTATGCCGTCAACATATTCCTGAACGATATACCTGTAATTGCCTTCATGACCAACGCCGAAGACCTTAACGATATTTGAATGGTTAAGAGAAGCGACTGACTTTGCTTCCGTGTCAAACCTTCTGATGAAATCCTCATCAGCCGAATATTCGGGTTTTAATACCTTTATGGCAACATTGATGCCGGTATTCATGTCGATACCGAGATAAACATTAGCCATGCCACCTCTGCCGATCAACTTGACGATACGGTATTTACCTGCAAATATCATGCCCTCAGGGCCCTGATTCTGGTTCATGTTCAATTCGATCTCCCTACACTTTCTTTTTCCTTGCCGCGTACTATTCCAACAGCAGCGGTACTATTATCCATACTTCCCTGATCAACGGCTTTATCAACCAGAATCCTGCAAAACTCCGCAGGGGCGTCTTTATGGTTTCTGATGTCAGTTATGTCATCATCCGAAACGGCGGAATAAACTCCGTCCGTCAGAAGGACAACACAATCACCGTCTTTCACTTTTACTTCATCAATATATGGCGACAGATACATATTCTCTCCGACCACCATCGTCAAGAGATTACGCAAAGGATGACGCTTTGCCTCCTCTTCCGTTATCTGTCCGGATTCAAGAAGGATCCGGGCACGGTTATGATCTTTGCTGATACATATCAGTTCATCTTCCGTAACAAGGTACGCGCGGCTGTCTCCGACATGTCCTATAGAAACATATCCGTCGGCAAGGACAGCCACAGTCAGTGTGGTGCACATTCCGGTATACTTCGGCTCGTCAACACACTTTCTTAATATTTTACCATTTACTGTATTAAAAAGGCGTAACAAAAACTCTTCCCTGCCGCTGCCATCAAGATCACCGTTCCAACCTTCGGAAAGGATCTTTGTCGCTTCCTCACAGGCTATCTTACTTGCGATCTCCCCGAAAGGCGCGCCGCCAAGCCCGTCCGCTATTACAAGAAATGCATGATCACCGGACACCGTGCATTTCACGGAGTCCTCATTCTTTTCCCTGTATGGGCCCTTATCGCTGTATTCCCCTGTCAGCAAGATCTGCCCTCCACTGATCTTCTCAACTGTCCGCATGCTGCCATTATATCAGTACCCATCTCACGGCGTAATGTGGCATTTATGCCATGAGAATTAAGGTAATCTTTAAATTTTTCAACATTTTCCCTGGGACTTCTCTTGAAATCACTTCCGGGGAACTCATTTGCGGCGATCAGATTGACATGACAGAGCATACCCTTAAGAAGGCTTACCAAAGCCCTGGCATTTTCGAGATCGTCGTTAACGCCTGCGAAAAGCGAATATTCGAAAGTTATCCTTCTGCCGGTTACCTCCGTATACCTTTTGCATGCGGGGATAAGCTCGCCAATGTTATACCTTCTGTTGATGGGCATGATCTTGCTCCTTAATTCATCTGAGGGAGCATGAAGTGATATAGCCAGGTTAACATACGATCTTCTGTCTGCAAATTCGTCTATCATGGGAACAAGGCCGCATGTCGAAACCGTTATGTGTCTGGCTCCGAGATTAAGTCCGTCAGCTGATGTCGCAAGATCTATAAAAGATATAAGATTATCGTAGTTATCAAAGGGTTCTCCGATGCCCATGACAACAACACTGCTAATCTTCTCGCCCAATTGTCTAGATGTAACGGTTACCTGACCGAAAAGTTCTCCTGCCGAAAGACTCCTGCCGAATCCGGCATCTGCCGATGCGCAGAACCTGCAGCCCATCTTACAGCCCGCCTGGGATGAAATGCATACGGAAAGACCTGTTTTATAAGGCATCACGACCGTTTCGATGACATTATCATCCCAAAGCCTGTATACGAACTTGGTAGTTCCGTCGATTTCCGATACAAACTTATGGATAACATCAAATCCTTCAAAAATATATGTCTCTTCAAGAGCCGCTCTTATGTCCTTCGGTATGTTATTCATGTCAGACGTCCTGACGACACCCTTTGAAAGCCAGGAGAATATCTGTCCTGCGCGGTATTTGGGAACACCCTGCGCTTCACAGAACAACATAAGATCATTAAGATCAAGATCCAGACAAAACTTCTTATCGCTCATCTTATCCTCTCCATTCTCGAAATGAAAAAGCCGTCAACATTATCAGTATCAGGAAAAAGTGTAACATATCCTTTGCCGCATGAGAGGATCCTGTCAGGATCTTTTGAAAGTTTCCCGGGAAGATAAGGTGTTATGTCGACAGCCCTATACTCATCGTGATCAGCAAGGAATCTCATCATCTGCCCCTCGTTCTCATCGGAATTAAGCGTGCATGTGCAATAAATAAGGGCTCCGCCGCATCTTACTTTTGACGAAGCTTCCTCGAGGATCTGTCTTTGAATCTCTTTTATCTCAAGGATCTTTTCATAAGTCATGTTGATCCTTATGTCGGGTTTACGGCCGATAAGCCCGAGCCCGGAACAAGGAAGGTCACAGAGCACGACATCATATGAAGAATCTTCAAAAGAGGAAAGATCCCTGCTGTCGGCAGATTTTGTTTCTATCGACCTTAAACCGAGCCTTTCGATGTTCTGTTTTACAAGTTCAAGCCTTGAAGCGTTCAGATCCAATGCCTCAATGGTCAGATCATCCGATGCTATCTCTGCCATATGACAACTCTTTCCTCCGGGAGCCGAGCACACATCGAGAACCTTGTCTCCTTTATGCGGAGCTGCAACATATGAAGCAAGCTGGGCAGCCTCATTCTGAACAGATATTAATCCGTTCTTATATGCAGGTATATTTTCTATGCCGGGCGAATTTCCTTTAATCACAAGTGCACAGGGCATGAAATGTCCGGGTTTGGCTTCGATCCCTTCTTCGGCAAGCTCTTCGATCAGATCATTTGCTGATATCTTATCAGGATCAAATCTTAAGGTCGTCATGGAAGGAGAAAGAAGCGCTTTACCAATGCTCAAAGCCTTTTCCTGCCCGTAACTCTTTTTGAGGATACCGAAAAGCTCCGGCTTGAGAGAGGTGCGGATATTGGGATTATAGCGGTCAATATCTTTCTGTTCTTCATCAGCGGAAGATATCTTCCGCAAGAGCACATTTACAAGTCCTGATGCCTTGGGGTTATATTCCTTTACAATGTCAACGGCAGTCGAAACGACCGCATAATCAGGGATACCGGAATCAGAAAACAGCATCTGCCAGAGAGCCTGTCTGATCGCAACAGAAGACACGATATCCAGTTCCTCGATCTTTTTCCTGGTAATCATATTAAATAACTGATCAATGGAATATTGATAAGTCAATGTTCCGTAAAACATTGCTCTCACAAAGTTAAGAGAGAAACCGTTTTGTCTTGCGATCCTGTCGGTCTTCTTAAGGACAAGATTCGAATAAGATCCTGATCCGATTACATCAGCAAGCAAAAGAAAACAAAGTTCCCTTTCGCATCTGTTCTTGATCAGATATTCGATCTTATCCCGGGAAAGATGTTTTTTCGCATCGAACATAAAAGCAACCTATACGCCGAGCATCGTTCCTTCCGAAATATTATGAGCTATATCCGAAGCCGGAAGGACTTTGCCTCCCTCCTGCTGCAACTTAAGGATCCTTACCGCTCCGCTGCCGCAAACAACAACAAGAGTCTTCTTATCGGGTTTAATAACAAAACCAGCAGGCTTGCCCGAAACATCGATATCTTCTCTTACGGAATCATAGATCTTAAGTTTTTTACCGTTCATATAAGTAAAAGCACCCGGCCATTCGCTTAAAGCCCTGATACGGTTATGCACGGCAATTGCAGCATCATTCCAGTCAATGAGGCCCTCCGTTGCTTCTATCGGAGGCGAATAAGTAGCCCTGTCATTATCTTGGGCAATTGACTTTATAGCACCGGAAAGATAATCAGGAACAGTCCTTATGAGAAGGTCTGCTCCAACATTTGCAAGTTCAGACATAAGTTCGGATGAATGCATGTTCTCGGGGATCTTATATTCTGCAATAGACAGGATATCTCCGGTATCCATGCCGGCATCCATCTTCATTATCGTAACACCGGTTACTTCATCACCTTCAAGGACAGCTCTTTGAACGGGAGCAGCACCTCTTTTTAAAGGAAGGAGCGAACCGTGAACATTAAGGGCGCCGAAAGCCGGAATATCCAGGACTCTTTGTGGCAGTATCTTCCCGTAGGCAGCGGTTACGATAAGATCCGGATTACAATCCCTGATCTCATCTTCAGAGCCTTCCTCTTTAAATGTTGTAGGCTGATATACGGGTATTCCCAACTCCTGAGACAAGACCTTTACAGGCGAAGGAGTGATTATATGCTTTCTGCCGACGGGTTTGTCAGGCTGGGTTACTGTCAGGACGACATTATAGCCTGCATCTGCCAGAGCCTTGAGACTAACTGCAGAGAACTCAGGCGTTCCCATGAATACGATCTTAATGCCGGAAGGGTCTTTGGGATTCATCATTCTTCATCCTGTTCTGCGTAATAGATCTTGCCGTCGATGGCCTTATCGGTAAAAAGGATGCCGTTAAGATGGTCATTCTCATGGCAGATACAAACAGCAAGCAAGCCTTCAGCCTCAAGTTCGAACTCTTCGCCGTTGCGGTCCTGGGCCTTGACCTTGATCTTGGCAGGCCTTTTAACTTTCGCAGTCTTTCCGGGAATAGACAAACACCCTTCCTGATATTCCTGTTCACCTTCAGTCTCAATGATCTCGGGATTGATAAACTCAAGGAGCCCGTGATCATCGCCGACATCAACGACAAAAACTCTTCTCAGAACGCCGACCTGAGGGGCAGCAAGACCTACTCCCCTGTTGTCGTAATACATGGTCTCGGCCATGTCATCGAGAAGCTTGATTATCCTGGGAGTAATCTCTTCTACAGGTCTTGATGTCTTGCGGAGCAGAGGATCTGTTTCCATTACGATGTTACGAAGTGCCATTTAAATATTTATCTCCATTCTAATTATTTTCGAAAACAATCATTTAACCCTATTGATCTTTGTGTTGTACTTATGCAGGAATGTAACCATCTGCCTTCTCAAGCACTCACCCTTAGGTCTGAAGGTATTATCGTCGTAGCCTGCAACGATACCTTTCTCAGATGCCCAGATAACAGCCTGATAGAAGTATTCGTCAGATTTTACATCCGTAAATTTGCATGTATTTGACTTGGGCTCGGGCTTGCCTGCCAGTCGCCAGAGGAAAGTAACGGCATGTTTTCTTGCGCATACAATCTGAGGTCCGAACGTGCCGTTGCTGTAACCTTCAACAATGTGATTCTCATTAGCCCAGATAACTGCTTTGTAGAAATAATCGGTCGACTCAACATCACCAAACTTACAGGTCTTGGACTTTGGATTCGGACTACCCGACATTCTCCAAATGAATGTAACCATCTGAGCCCTCGTACAACTGTTTTCGGGCTTAAAGAGAGTCTGTTCGTTATATCCCTTAACGATGCCGAGAGCCGTAAGCTTATTGGTAGGCGTGTACCAGAATTTGCTCTTATCGGTTACGTCTTTATACTGTACTGTGATCTTGCAGACGATCTTATTTCCGTCTTTAAGATTTGCCGTAATCTCCGCATATCCGGCTTTCTTTGCAACGGCCTTTCCTCTCTTGGAGATAGAGCAGACTTCCTTATCGGTGGAGCTCCAGCTCTCAATGGGATAATTGGTCGTAAGATAAGTATAATCGCCGCATACCATATCCATCGTCATGCCGGATTCGGTAAGGCAATAAGGATTGGTTACGTCGATCGTAAACTGTGCCGTTATCTGTGATCCGACATTATAAAAATATGTAACCGTATTGCATGCGGGATTAACGGTAACGGTATTGCCCTTCCTCGTTGCACCGTCCCAGCCGAATGTCTTGTCAGGCTCAAATCCGGAAGGCATATCCGATATGTCAAACTGCCTGTTGAAATCAACGTCAACATGATAGACATTAGATGCAGAGTCTATGTAAGGCATCTCGCCAAGGTATTCGCTGAGTTTGATCGCGGAAAGATTATTCTGATAACAGGTAAGGTATGCGATCTGATCGGAGCCCGACAGATCAAGATAATTAAGATGATTATCTTCGCATCTAACAGTCGTAAGGCGGCTGGATTTTGTAAGGCTGATCCTGGTAAGTTCATTTGAAGCACAGTTAAATGTCGTAAGAGAACTGTAACTTGAAGGATATGTGATCGAGGATATCGAATTATCCGAACAGTCAAGATACTGCAGGGAATTGTTATTGGAAAGATCAAGCTTGGTAAGCGCATTTCCTGCAACGGATAGTTCAACAAGTGAAGTGTTCTTGGAAACATTTACGGCAGAAAGCTTATTATCGTCAAGAACAAGCTCGGTAAGAGCCGTATTCTTGCTTACATCGATCTTAGTGAGTTTATTTGCATCAGCTATAAGAGTCTTTAGCTTTGTGTTTGCAGAAACATCAAGTTCAGAAAGCTTAAGTCCGGAGCATTCAAGGATCTCTAAAGAAGTAAAATACTTAAGTCCCTTGAGGTTTTTGATGCTCTTTCCGGTCAGATCGATAAGATCGGCATCAGCAAGCTCCTCTGAAGACAAAGTACCGTTGGAATCCTGATCGAATTCAGACTTAACATATTTCCTGAAATTAGCATCAGGAAAATTCGTCTCATTTATCATAACTGAAGTATCTGCAAGAAGAGAAGTTCCGGGCACGATAACAGATACCGCAATGGCTGCGATAACGATCCCTTTGATCTTCTTAAAAACAGTATTGTTCATCATTTTCTCCGTCAGATTCCTCATATTATTATACTATATATCAACTATCCTTATTATCCGAAAGCCTGCTTTTCCTCTTTTTCTTAACTCTTCTTACTGTCTCTATACCGATCCTCAAAAGCCCGTCAAATACAGCCAGGCTCCCGACGATCATCATGTACCATCTGAGAGTTACTTCCGGTGCAAAGAGTATAAAGAATGCAGCGCCTCCCCACAAAACCGCCATGACGATCAAAAGCAGCCTTATGACGACATGTTTACGGAGTTTCCTGGCCCTGATGACAGTATTTGCACCAAACCACAGCATCAGCAAGGCAAAAAGCCCTGATGCCATAACAAAGAGAGCGCCTTCTTTGATAAGGGTCAAAAGAGTAATGATAAGCAGGATCGAAGATATGGACAGATGAATGGGCTCTTTCTTGATGTTCCAGTAGCAGCGCTTAAGTCTTATGAAACAGTATATGTTTTCAGCGATCGTTGCAGCGGAAAGAACCGTTATGCATGCAATGTAAATAAGTTCATCCGGCAGAAACACTGCAGAAAGGCCTGCAACGCAAGTAACGACACCTTTTGTGATCTCCGATTCAAGTAAAGCTTTGATCTTAGGATTGGACATGAGTTTTTTCTTTGCCTTTGTCCCTGCTCCCTCGAAAAGGATGCTGTCAGGAATATTGGCAGCAGCTGACCTCATATCGGGATTATCGATTATTATGTTTTGGAAAACATTCCTTATGGCAGGTTCTCCCTGCTTAGTCAGATCTTCTATGGTCTTAGCACCTGTTGACAGCAGAGAATCAAACAGGGTATCGACAAACTTCTTTCTTTCCTCCATCCCGACAGTACTGACCCAGGAATTGACGCCTTCAACGATCTGTTCGGAAAAAGGATCATGTTCAGAAGTCGTTAGGAGTTTTGTTCCGCTTATTCCCCAGCTGCAGAGTTCATGCTGATCAAACTGCATGCGGTCGCATCTTACGATGTAAGAATCCGTTATCTCAGGCTCAAATATACCGCCGATGACGGAAAACTCGGGCGTTATCTTAGTAGTTATGGGATCAATGATCTTAAGATCGCCGGGATCAAGCACTTCAGGACAGAATCCGGGACCGTCATTGCAATAAACGTGAATGATCTTGTCTCTTACGGAATCATTCACCTGGGATGCCGCATAAAGAGCCATGTTTCCGCCCTTTGAGTGGCCGCATACGATTACTTCACCGAATCTCTTTATTGCTCTTGCAAGATAGAAAGCAGCATATTTCTGCGCCTTCGGTTCGGTAAAACAGATCATGAAATCTTCTTTCCAGGCTATGACCGTATCATCCGTTCCGCGGAACACGACTGCGCAGATGCCGTTGCCGGTCAAAGTCATCGCCGAAAACTGAAGGTCTTTTTCTTCATCGATGATATCTTCATAATCATGGACCTCAAGAGATCCGAACCTGACTGATGAAGCTGTTTTTTCTATGAAATCACGGAATCTCTTGCTGTCGTCAGCGGCCTTCTTCCGCAGCGGGAGCCCTTCCTCAGACATCATGTTTACGATGTCGGTAACAGTTACTGAATCTTCTCCGGCAAATCTTTTCGGGATATCAAGATATGAAAACTGGCACAACACAAGATTATCGATATCACAGAAAGGTCTGTCTTCGAATGTAATGTCGCCTCTCCACTTTACATAATCGTTAATGTGTTCCATAGCCGTCTTTTACGTCAGAAATCCCAGGAACTGATATATTTCTCCTGTTCGGGGGTCAGAACGTCAATGCTGATCCCTTTTGTATCAAGCAGGATCTCGGCAACCCGGTTATCTATCTCATCAGGGGTCATGATGACATCCACAGGCAATTTGCCGCGGTTGGCGGCAACATATCTTGCGGACTGTGCCTGAAGAGCAAAGCTCATATCCATTATCTCGACGGGATGTCCGTCGCCCGATGCAAGATTAACGAGTCTTCCTTCAGCGATGATACAAACTGTATTGCCGTTGGAAAGCTTATATCCTTTTACATTATGTCTGAGTTCGGTTATATCTGTTGCGATATCTTCCAATTCCCTGACGCTGACTTCGCAGTCAAAATGACCTGCATTACAGCAGACGGCTCCGTCTTTCATCATCTCGAAATGTCTCTTGACGATAACATCCTTGCAGCCTGTAACGGTAACGAAGAAATCACCCAAAGGCGCTGCTTCATCCATTGTCATGACGCTGTAGCCTTCCATAAGAGCCTCACAGGCTTTAACGGGGTCAATCTCGGTAACGATAACTTTGGCGCCGAGGCCTTTTGCTCTCATGGCAACGCCTCTGCCGCACATGCCGTAACCTGCAACTACTACGGTCTTGCCTGCAACAACCAGGTTGGTCGTAGCCATAATGCCGGTCCATACGGATTGACCTGTACCAAACCTGTTATCGAAAAGGTGCTTGCACCTTGCATCGTTAACGGCGATAACGGGATATAAGAGCTGACCCTGTTCTTTAAGGATCTCAAGTCTGTGAACACCCGTAGTGGTCTCTTCACAACCGCCGATAATGCCGGGAACAAGGTGCTTCATGTCAGAATGAAGGAGCATAGCGAGATCTCCGCCGTCATCGATTACGATATCGGGACCGAATTCCAAAGTCATCTTAAGATGCTTTATGTAATCAGCCTCACTGTCTCCATGGATCGTATATACATTGATGCCGTCAGTTTCTGCCAAAGCGGCGGCAACGTCATCCTGTGTGGAAAGAGGATTACAGCCTGTTATTGCGACTTTGGCGCCGCCTCTTGCAAGAGCCCTTGCAAGACAGGCAGTCTTTGCTTCGACATGAACTGATATCGCAATCTTCATTCCGGAGAAGGGCTTTTCTTCGATCAGTTCTTCTTCGATCTTTCTTAAAACAGGCATATTCCTGTATGCCCATTCGATCTTCTCGTGACCATAGGGTGCAAGCTTGATATCTTTTATATCATGTTCTGCTAAAGACATAGTCAGATCCTTTCTATCAGCTTACCGATAAGCAAAGCAGCATCATCGGCAGCTTTGTTAGCATTTGTTATTACTTCTTCCCCGCTCAGTTTTCCGTCAGAAAGTCCTGCTGCAAGATTAGTGATTACGGAAATGGCAGCAACCTTAATGCCGCAATGAGATGCAACTATGACTTCGGGAACAGTGGACATGCCGACAGCATCAGCGCCGAGGGCCTTGAGCATCCTGATCTCGGCAGGAGTCTCATACTGAGGGCCTTTGGTATATGCATATATGCCGGACAAAAGGTTGATGTTATTTTCTTTTGCCACATCCATCAGGATATCGATATATGCCGGTTCGTATATGGCCGACTGATCGGGGAATCTCGTACCGAAATCGTCAAGATTAGGTCCTCTGAGCGCGGATTCGGCCATAAAGGAAATGTGGTCAGAAATCGCCATGAACTGGACGGGCTTAAAACTCTCGGAGATGCCGCCGGCTGCATTTGTGATTATGAGGGATCTGACGCCGAGAACGGATGCGACTCTGACATACATGGTCACATCTCTCATGTCATATCCTTCATAGTAATGAACTCTTCCGTTGACAATAAGGATATCCTTGTTTCCTGCCTTTGCGGCAAATAACATACCCTCATGTCCGGGAGCCGTAGAAACGGGAAATCCCGGTATCGAAGATGCCGGGATCTCTTTGGTAATCTCACAAAAACTGCTTAACGAAGCGAGACCTGAACCTGATACAACACATATTTCGGGCGAAAAGGATCCTCCGGCAGTTTCCTTAATATATGCGGCTGCCTTATTGATCTTTTCAAGATATGTATCGTTATCAAAGCCGTTCATAGATCACCTTTTCATTATGCTTCGTTCTTACCGCAGCAATTCTTATATTTCTTACCTGAACCGCAAGGACAGGGATCATTTCTTCCGATGCCCTTGTCAGCTCTCTTTATCGGAGCTGAAGCAGCGCTCTGAACCTCCTTGGGGACTTCACGGCCGGCCTGTGCCATGCTGTTGTCCTGAGGATGATTCTCCTTCATTGAAGAGACGGCAGACTTTGCTTCAACTGTCTTTTCAGGTGTGAAGTTAGCTCTCATCATGAACTTGACCGTATCATTCTGGATAGCCTCGTTCATCTCCTCAAACATTGCGGAACCTTCAAGCTTATATTCAACAACAGGATCGTGCTGACCTACGGATCTCATGCGGATAGCATTGGAAAGCTGATCCATGGCATCGATGTGATCCATCCACTTAAGGTCGACCGTACGCAGGAGAACCTGTCTTTCTGCTTCTCTATAGACTTCCTCGGTAATCGCCTCTTCTTTGACAGCCATAACGACCTTAGCCTGTTCGGCAATTGCATCCGCGAGTTCATCTGCCTCGGGAAGTTCTTTATCGTCATCCATGATGTCCTTGATAACGGACAGTTCACCGAATGTATCCGCAAGTTTCATGGCAAGTCCGACGCGTTCTGATTCAGAGATTTCTCCGTCAAGAGCAAAACTGTTGACTGTTCTCTTGGCAACGGCATCAGTCATCTTGAGGATGATGTCATGAACATCAGCGCCGTCGATGATCTGTCTTCTCTGATCATATGTAATGGTCCTCTGAACGTTGTTGACATCGTCATATTCAAGGACGTTCTTACGTGTACCGAAGTGCATAGCCTCGAGTTTCTTCTGAGAACTGTCGATGATCTTTCCGAGAGCCCTTACCTGGATCTCCATATCATCCTCTAGTCCCATGGAATCAGCAAGAGCTGTTACTCTGTCACCGCCGAAGATCCTTAAGAGATCATCTTCCAGAGAAAGGAAGAACTTGGACTTTCCGGGGTCACCCTGACGGCCGGAACGTCCCTTGAGCTGGTTATCGATACGTCTTGACTCATGTCTTTCGGTACCTACGATAAGGAGACCTCCAAGTTTTCTAACCTCTTCTGCTTCAGGTCTTAATTCTTCTGCAAACTTGCTCTCAAGATCATTAAACTTCTTTCTAGCCTCAAGGATAAGCTCGTCATCTGTCTCGTTATGTGCAGTAGCTGCATCGATAAGATCTTCGGTATAGCCTTCCTGTCTCATCTTCTGAAGTGCGAGGAACTCGGGGTTACCGCCAAGCAGGATATCGGTACCACGGCCTGCCATGTTGGTGGCGATGGTAACAGTACCCTTACGGCCTGCCTGAGCTACGATCTCAGCCTCACGCATATGGTTCTTAGCGTTCAATACGTTGTGCTTGATGCCGTACTTTGTAAATGCCCTTGAAAGGAACTCGGACTTATCTACGTTGACTGTACCGACGAGAACCGGCTGTCCTCTGTCATGAGCTTCCTTAACATACTTAAGAACAGCGGAATACTTCCCCTTTTCGGTCTTAAAAACGGCGTCGACTTCATCTTCCCTGATAACGGGGTTGTTGGTAGGGATCTGAATAACGTCAAGAGAATAGATCTCTCTGAACTCTGCTTCTTCAGTAAAAGCGGTACCGGTCATTCCGGCGAGCTTCGTATACATACGGAAGAAGTTCTGGAATGTGATGGTTGCAAGAGTCTTGTTCTCGTTAGCTACCTTAACGCCTTCCTTTGCTTCGATAGCCTGGTGGAGACCGTCGCTGTAACGTCTGCCGGGCATAAGACGGCCGGTAAAGTCGTCAACGATGATGACTTCGCCCTCATCACTGACGATATACTGCTGGTCTTTCTTGAAGTTGCCGTTTGCTTTAAGAGCATTGTTGATATAGTGGTTAAGATCGAAATTATCGGGATCGGAGAGGTTTTCGATATTGAAGAACTTCTCGGCCTTGGCAATACCGTTGGCAGTAAGGACTGCAGTCTTTGCCTTCTCGTCGATAACATAATCGGCGTCGCCGACGATCTCGTCCATCTCAACCTTATCATCTGTCTCAACAACGGTATAAGGCTTAAGTGTCTTAACAAAAGTATCTGCTCTTCCGTAGAGTTCAGATGATTCAGAACCGTGTCCGGAAATGATGAGAGGTGTTCTTGCCTCATCGATGAGGATCGAGTCGACCTCGTCGACGATGGCATAGTTAAGGTCTCTTTGGGCAATCTGCTCCTTCTTAACGACCATGTTGTCTCTCAGGTAGTCGAAACCGAACTCGTTGTTGGTGCCGTAAACGATATCGCATGCATACATGCCCTTACGGTCTTTATTGGGAATGTCGTGGATGATGAGTCCGACGGTGAGTCCCAAGAACTTGTAGATTTTGCCCATCCACTCGGAGTCACGCTTTGCGAGGTAGTCGTTAACCGTTACGACATGAACGCCCTTTCCCGACAAAGCATTAAGGTAAACAGGCATTGTAGCAACGAGAGTCTTACCTTCACCCGTCTTCATCTCGGCGATTCTGCCCTGATGAAGGATGATGCCGCCGATAACCTGAACCCTGTAAGGCTTCATTCCGAGAACTCTCATGGAAGCCTCTCTTACTGTAGCGAATGCTTCGGGTAATATATCGTCTAATGTCTCACCTTCTGCCAGTCTCTTCTTGAACTCTTCGGTCTTGGCAACCAATTCGGCATCGGTGAGTTTCTGATACTCCTCATCCATCCCCATGATCTTGTCAACAGTAGAATTGATCTTCTTGATCTCTTTCTCGCTGTGTGTCTTAAATAATCCCATTTTCTTTTTTCTCCTGCTTTATATTTGTATTTTTGTTATTTTTTGTCGACAGTCCCTTTATCCTTGTCTTCAGTCAACCTCGAAAGAGCCGTTCTGTATCCGCCCTTCGGATTAACGTAGCATTTCTTTACCCTTGCTATCGTGGTCGAAGAAACCGTGGTCTTGTTTCTCTTAACTCCTGCGGTTCCCAGATCTTCAGAATCAGGTGTCAGTTCCTTCAGGATTTCGTCATAGTTCTTTCCTTCATCAAGCAGTTTCACTATCTGCCATCTGTGAAGGAAGGAATAGATCTCGTTTACGGAACAAAGATCCCGGAAAAATGCATGAAGCTCATCCGGCCCGTTCATTGTCAGGATCGCTTTATAAAGATCCTCAAGATCCGCTGCATCATCAGCATTGATCCCGGGAAGCAATTCCTGACCGAGTTTATCCTTTAAAGTATCACTCATAGCCTTTTACTGCATAACTCCGGTGAAATAATCCCAGATAGCGTCAAAATACCCGAAATACCAGAATACCACAACAGATGTAACAATCAAGACGACAAGGATCCCCACTACACATCTGGAGAAGAAAAGATCCTTCTTAGCTTTGCGCAGAGTATCACCGACGGACAGTTCTTCGTGCCTGTCAGTCTTTATGCTTGAGTGTGCCAGCTTGGGGCGGCGAACTGAATTAGAATTTCTCAAGGTATCATCCTCCTTTGAGCATACCCATACATGATACTATAATAATTATAATATTACAAAGGCAAATTCAGTCTTGTGCAGATGCATCATATTTCCTGGATATTCCGTAATCCTTAATGTCCAGGATAACCCCTTTTGAAGCGGCATAATCCTTATATGATGCAAGCTTAGCCTTTATGTCGGGATCGCTGTTGGACGGAACTATAACAAGAAGCCTTTTGGACTTGATGTCATCAACAACATAGTCAGTCCCCTTGTAATTCATCTTGTCTCCCTTAAATTTGGCCAATCTGTTTATATCATACTTGATGGACTTCCCCAAGCCTTTTCCGGAAACATAATCCGGAGCGGTAAGATCCATGGACAATATGGATGTTACATTGCCGTCGTCATAGATATCGGCTACGGGAAACATATATGGCAGATTTGCACCGTACCTGTCCCTGAAAAGCTGTCCTCTCTGAAAATTATCCTTGCTCCATATATCATCTTCTTCACCGTCAGATGCATCAGTTCCGTTAAGGAAAAGCGAAAAGTCACCGTAAACGGGAATCGAAGTAACACATGATCTCCCGACATCGCCAAGGATGGTGCTTATCCTGTAATCAACGGTCATGAATATCACATTATGATTATCATCAATATCGAAATTGACATTGATATATTCCGGCAAAAACAGATCTGACCCGTTATTGCGTTCTTTATAACCATTGGCGATATCCCCGGCAGCCCTTTGAGCCAATACTCCCTCCATGATGAGTTCCCTTATCGAGCCTCCGCTTAGATCATCTGCAGCTATTCCTATCTTGCTGATCGCTTTTACTGCATCAAACGCCTTGGAAGTAACCGATGATTTTATCTCACCGTCAGGCAGCGCATTGCTTACAGTCGAGACAATATCTCCCGCAGTGGTGATCACAGGAAACAAAGCCGCCAGTTTTTCCGATGTCTGCTCGCAGGATCTTTGCATAAGGATATCTGCCCTTACAAAAGCGATTATGCTGACCATTGCCGTGATAAACACGAGCAAAACAGAAAAAGATATGGCTCCCTCCAGAGAAGCAGATCCTATTCTTGCACCTTTTTTATTGATCTTCATAGAAAGCCTCCCTCGCATACAATTGATATTTCCTTGCGTAATCAAGCTCGTAACTGCCGTAATCCGTTACGGCAGTTACTGCGATAAACATTTCCCCGTAATCGCGCTTCAGGACTTCGAGCATCCTTGGCATCGTCAGCTGATGAGGAGAAAGCAATGCAAAAGAAAACATGAAATCCCTGTATCCGAGTTTTACAAACTCCGTATCATTCTCTTTAAATACCGAAATCCTCTCGCCGTTATTGACCTTGTGAACATCTTCCATCGCCAATATGGAAGCGCAGAGACCGGTCAGGAACATTTCCATCGCTTTCGGAGGGATTTCCACCGTGCCTTCACTTATTGCAGCAATAACTTCACATAAGACAAGAGCTACTACCGTTATTACCGACTGGAACTTCTTATCCTGGCGGAGTTTAAGGAATTCTATTCCCGAAAGAGCACCATGCATAAGCAGATTCAAGGATGCGCAGGCAGCAGTGCCGTTGATCCCGGTTATAAGATATTCTGTATCATATTCGTTTCCGCTGTGAATGGACGAAAAAGGCGTTCCGTTTATGCTCTTATCTTCTTCATTCGGGAGTCTGCAGTCGAAGTTATAAGCAGCATAATGTGCGCTGTAAAGCTGCATTCCGGCCAGTTGCCCTATATCAGAGCAATTATCGTTATATTCCTTAAAAGCGTTCAAAGACCTGATCATCCAGCCCGAGTCTCCGAGTGAGATATTGATGTCAGTATCTTTAAGGTCATTCTTATCATCCTTAAGACCCTGTCTGAAGGTATCAAATATCTCTTCATTTTTAAGGATACCTGAAATGTCTATATTCTCATCAATATTCGAAAGGATCTCTTCGAGTTTTGCAGCACCGTTTAAGATCTCCGTAAGATAACCGGATGCCTTGCTTCCCTGAAACTGCTTTAGTTTATCGATCATCCCGGTCTTATCCATCTCACGGATCACTTCACCGAACTGTGTAACGAGCATGCTTCCTGCGATCCCCGGCATCCTGTATCCGTAATACTCGGCAACAGCCCTCTTAAGGCAGTCAACATCAAGGCTTTCAGGCCCGTATACCGTAAGCTCGTTGCCACCGCTGTAGCCGTTTGCTTCGAGGACACGGTTGAAGATCTCATCATCAACATCATTAAGCGAAAACGCGTATATCCCATAAACATCAAAGAGTTGTCTGTTATAGTCTGCAAGGATACATTCCGCCTCAGCCTTTAGAGCCCTGTTTACTGCAAGCCTGTGATCCAGATCCCAGACAAATGCAACGAATGTGCTTTCCACCAGGATCAGGGCTGATAAGATCACTGCGAGGAATAAGGTGATGCCTCCCTTTTTGTTTCCGGGACGGTTCAATGACCGCCACTTCCTGGCGGGGCGCATCACAGGCCTCCCACTGAATCATAAATGATCCTGTAATTGTCAGAAACACCCGATAACAGCGTGCAAAGATCCTCCGGCGAAGAGTTTACCGAATCAACTCCGCCTATGTCTTTGCTTGCAAATATCCCTTCTCCTTCAGACATATAATCGATCTCTCTCATACCGGTACCGGTCTTGCGGAAACTGTCAACCGTAACTTCCTGCGAACCGGTAATAAGGAAAGCGATTATGAATAAGATTAAGGTAAAAACCACTGAATACTCTATACTTGAACCCATACGATCACCTCCGTTTTTTGGTATACAGATATCATCCGACATCAGGAGGAAAAAAATAACTACAATCGTCTCACAAAATCGGAAAAATACGGCAAAAAAACTTACAAAAACTACAAATTGTATGGAAGTCTAGTAATACACAGGGAATACTATATTTTTCTGCATAAAAAAGCCCCGCAAGCTGCCGACATAACAAAGGCAGGCACTGCGGGGCTGTTTATCTATTTTGCTTTATCTTAACTTGGCATTATGCTCTTTATCGAGCGCGGAAAGTACATCATCATAACTGGGAGCGATATCACTGTCATTTAATGTCTTATCATCTGCCCTGAACACAAGAGAGATGGCAACGGATTTGTTGTCACCGAGTTTCTCGTCTTCATAAACGCTCAAGAATCTGACATCCTTAAGGAACTTTCCGCCGGCTTTCTTTGCAGTCTTTATGAGCTGGCCTGCTTCAACCTTTCTGTCAACGATAAGGGAAAGGTCTCTCGTGATAGCCGGGAACCTGGGCAGCGCCTTATAAATGCGGTTAGACTTAGCTGCATCGATGAGCTTTGTCATATCAATATCGAAGATACAGAGTTTCTCGGGACAATCGAAATTATCAGCCGTCTCGGGATGGATTATGCCGATAACGCCTGCAGGTCTTCCGTTAACGGAAAGTGTTGCCGTACGGCCGGGATGGAAAACCGGGTTATCGGTCAGTTTTTCGAAACTGTAGGACCTGATGCCGAGCACAGTAAGCAGTTCCTCGATAACGCCCTTTACTTCATAGAAGATATCGGCGCTGTCACAGGAACTGTCGGTATCGTAGGAGAAACCGCACAAAGTCCTTCTCTCGTCAGGCAGTTTGGAAGGATCCTCATCAGGAAGATAAACGTAAGCTACTTCGAAAACGCCTGTTTTCGTTGTGCCTCTGTTAGCGTTACGTGATGCGATCCTTAACATAGAAGGGATCATCGATGTCCTCATGACGGAAGAATCGTCACCCAGAGGATTGGATATTACGACCTGTCTTCTGAGAGAAGAATCAGCAGGAAGTCTTAACTTATCAAGATCAGAAGGCGACTCGAAAGAATATGTGATGGCTTCGTAGAATCCGCAGGAAACAAGAGTGTCTCGGACTTTCTCCGTAACTGTCTGTTCCTTATTGCGTCCACCCAGAGTCGTCTCTTTGCCTGAAAGAAGAGTTGCTTCGATCTTGTTATATCCGTAGAATCTTGCAACTTCCTCAGCAATATCAGCTTCTGCAAGAAGGTCGGGACGGAACGTCGGCGGGATTACCATACGGACTCCGTCTTCTTCAGCAAATGTACAGCCTAATGCAGTCAATGTATCGGTCATGAAAGATTCTTCGGCATTGATCCCGAGGAATTCATTGAGCTTTGCGGGACGGAAAGGTATGTGATTAACGGAAAGTTTTGTGGGATAGTTATCGATAACACCCTTGCAGACCTTACCGCAGCCCAGGAGTTCCACCAGTTCGCAAGCCCTGTCAAGAGCGCGCATCGTGTTCTCGGGATCAAGGCCTTTTTCGTAACGGGATGAAGACTCAGTTCTGAGACCGTTTTTGATAGCAGTCCTTCTTACGGAAACTCCGTTGAAAGTAGCGCATTCGAAGAGGATCTCTTTCGTCGTGGGAAGAACTTCGGAATTAGCGCCGCCCATGACGCCTGCCAGAGCGCAGATCTTCTCTTCATCTGCGATAACCAGCATATCGGATGTGAGAACATGCTCATTAGCGGCCTCATTATTGTCAAGAGTCTTAACGATCTCTCCGTCCTTGGCACGCCTTACGATGATGTGGTTATTGGCAAGGTAATCAAGGTCAAACGCATGCATAGGCTGACCTAATTCAAGACAGACATAGTTTGTGATGTCAACGATGTTGTTAATAGGTCTCATGCCTGCGGCAAGAAGACGCTCTGCCATCCAGTCGGGCGAAGGTCCGATTACAACGTCCTCAACGACTCTGGAGCAATATCTGTAGCAAAGGTCGGGATCTTCAATATCGATCTTTGCGATATCATTGATGTCACGTGTTCCTTCAAACTTCAGTTCGGACTTTACGGGACGGAAAGGCTTGCCCAAAGTTACGGCAGCCTCCCTGCCAAGGCCCTCAATGGAGAAGCAGTCGGGACGGTTGGAAGTGATCTCGAAATCAAGAGTTACAAGGTTATCGAGATTCAATATGTCACGAAGGTCGTCTCCGACTTCCGGAACGGGATCCAGATCTTTAAGATCCCAAAGTCCGTAAACGTCGGCACCGGGCTTGCCCGCAGCTGCTGCACCCAATTCCTCGCCGGAACAGCACATTCCGAAACTCTCAACCCCGCGGATCTTTCCCTTCTTGATCGTGATCTCAGGCAGTTCTGCGCCAACGGTTGCAACGGGACAGACCATGCCCTCATATACATTGGGCGCGCCGCATACGATCTGAACATCATGACCGTATTTGTCTCCGAGATCTACCTTCAGGATGTGAAGATGATCAGAATCGGGATGCTCGGCAACTGTTAAGATCTTGCCTGCAACGACGCCTGAGAGTTTACAGTCGATAATCTCTTCGACCTTGGAACCGGACATCGTAAGAGCATCGCCCAATTCCTTGGCCGAAACATCGATATCCGTGAAATCTTTAAGCCAGATAACAGGAGCTTTCATATATTTTCATTCCTCCCTATCACTTGAATTGTTCTAAGAATCTGACATCGTTCTCATAAAGAAGTCTGATGTCATCTATTCCATAGCGGCCCATGGCAGTTCTCTCAACGCCGATACCGAAAGCAAATCCGCTGTATACTTCAGGATCGATACCGCAGTTCGAGAGGACTTCGGGATGAACCATACCTGCACCCAGGACTTCTATCCAGCCTTCATTCTTGCAGACGCGGCAGCCGCATCCTCCGCAAGACCAGCATGTAAGATCGACTTCTACCGAAGGTTCGGTAAAAGGAAAATGGTGAGGCCTCAATCTGATCTCGGTATTATCACCGAACAGTTTCTTTGCGAAAAGCCTTAACGAACCGACAAGATCGCCCATAGTGACGCCCTTGTCGACAACAAGTCCTTCGATCTGGTGGAAAACGGGCGAATGCGTGGAATCCAAAGCATCGGATCTGTAAACCTTACCGGGGCAGATGACCTTGATCGGGGGTTTTGTCTGTTCCATGATCCTGATCTGCATTCCGGATGTCTGCGTGCGCAGAAGGATGTTGTCGTTAATGTAGAACGTATCTTGTGTATCCCTTGCAGGATGTCCTTCAGGGATCCTCAGGAGTTCGAAGTTATATTTGTCATACTCGACCTCAGGGCCTTCGCCGATGGAATAACCCAGACCAAGGAAGATATCGCAGATCTCATTGATGGCCATGTTAAGAGGGTGTCTTGAACCTGCACCTTTAAACGAAGAGGGCAAAGTAACATCGATTACTTCGCGGGCAAGCTTCTTGCTGCCTTCCTCAGCCTTGATCCTGGCTGTGACTTCCTCCAGTTTTTCCTCCATATGAGTCCTGACTTCATTGGCGATCTTACCGATCTCAGGTCTTTCCTCAGGGGTAAGCGCACCCATGCCGCGCAATACTCCGGTCAAAGAACCCTTCTTTCCGAGATAAGCTACTCTTAACTTCTCGGCACTGTCAGAATCAGAAATTCCGGCAATGTCTTTATCGAATTCATCGCGTAAAGCCAGCAACGATTCTTTCATTTCACTCATAGCATGTAACCTCCGGGGTCGACTATAGTCTCGTCCTTAATAAAAACGCAAGTTAGAATATAGCACAATAATAAAAATATTAAAAGAACGGATTATGGCTGATCTCAAATCCTATGTCCGAGAACGGACCGTGACCGGGATAAACCTTAAGATCTGAGGGCAGCGTTGCGAAAAAAGCAACCGATCTCATCATCTCGGCTTCACTTCCCGACTCGAAATCACATCTTCCTACGCTTCCCGCAAAAAGAGCATCACCCGTAAAGAGCGCTTTATCACTGATCTTCCCTGCCCAATATTCTTCAAATAGTATCGATACTGAGCCTGATGTATGTCCGGGTGTGGAATAAATGCTTAATCTTAATCCGCCCTGTTCGTTTCCGCATATAAACTTGCCGTCAACCTCAAAGATGTCATCGGTTACATCTCTGAATGCCCTTCCACGAAAAGTGAGATCGGAGCAGTTTGCGGCCGGACGGGATAAAAGACCTTTATCCAATGGAGACATATATACGGGGATTCCGGGATACTTTTCATTCCATTCTTCCATGTAATACATGTGATCGAAATGGCCGTGAGTAACAAACACAGCAGAAGGCCCCTTCTTTTCGAATCTCTCCTTAACATCAGAACTTATTGTTTCGGGAGGACAGGAAGGATCAACAATAAAAAATGCATCCTGTGCTTCGACAAGATACATATTTGATTGAACGGGTCCCAGAGGGATTACATATATCTTCATCTTAGGGGAAATCAGTCCTCTTTGTCTTCAGGGAGATCAGGCTCTTCTGAATCAGTCCAGGTACGGTAATCGAGATAGCCTTGATCGATACCGACGATCAGGATCTCGGCACTGGCGATATTTGTGGCATAGGGGATGTTCTGTATGTCACAGGCATCAAGAAGGTCTTTTTGCCCTGCATCCTGATCATCGTGACCATCGTGAAGATAGATGACACAGTCGATCTCATTAAATTCAGCTCTTGAAGCAAGCTGCTTGAACCCGGTCGAATAATCAACAGAAAGGCCTGATACATCAAGACCTGCTGCCGAATTCAGCAGTTTGGCCGTGTTATAGATGGATATGAGCTGATGCTTCTCAAGCTGGCATCTGTATGCAATACAGAAATTGACGAGCAATTCCATCTTGCGGTTGTCAGCCATTAAAACTATCTTCATCTATGTTCTCCTGTACCTTTTATCCTCGTGATCATACAAATCCACACTTATTGTACAATAAAAGCGGTAATTTTTACACACTTTTTTGTATAATTTGCAAAATCATGCAGCCTGCGCCGTTGTATCTGCAGCATCGTCCGGACGGGACATATCGGCAAGCTTGCTCGTGATATAGTCAGTTGCAACAGGATTTTTTTCAATCACTTTTGTCCTGGTATCGTAATCTTCTCCAAAATATGCAGCAAGGAGTTTTTTTACGATGATGGTCGTATGTGAACCCCACTCACCTCTCTCAACAACCGTTGCAACAGCAACCCGGGGATTGTCTTCCGGGGCATAACAGATGAAAAGGCCGTTAGAATACTCCTTACGGATATCCTCGTAACCCGTCTCAGCTGTACCGGTCTTACATACGATCCTTATCTTATCGTCAGGAAAATACTCGAACTGTTTCTTAGCGGTACTGTCCCATCTGTATGTACCATTAACTACGCATCTCATGGCCTTTCTTACGGCTATGAGATTCTCTTCATTGAGTCCCAGATCAACAGGTTCTTTCTGGCCCTTGTATAATATCTGACCGTCAGCAGCAACTACACTGTCAATTACATAAGGAGTAACGAGTTTGTTGGTCGCTATGCCCGCAGTATAACGGCAAAGCTGAAGGATCGTAAAACAGTCGTCAAACTGTCCGATCGAAGCCTGGGCAGTATCCGCAGGGAACCAGGTCTTGTCATACTCGGATTTATGAAGAAGCCTCTTGGTCTCACGCGATGACATAACGCCGGAAATCTCTCCGGGCAGATCTATGCCGCTCTTAACACCAAGACCTAACTTATATGCCATAGCCGATATGTTGTCGATTCCGGAATCCACGCCAAGAAGCATGAAATATATGTTGCACGATGTAGCCATTGCGGAATTAAGTTCAAGCGGGCCGTGTCCGGTATTCGGCATCTCAAGGCATTTAAAAGGCCAGCCGCCGACCTCGATAGGGCTGACGCATGTATACGTATTCGAATTCGGAGTGATCTTCCCGCTCTCAAGCCCGGTCAGGGCTGTTACGGGTTTAAAAGTCGAACCCGGAGCATACATCGATTTGATAGCTCTGTTCCAAAGAGGAAGGTCTTCAGCGGTAATATCCTTATATTCATCCTTTCCGAGATAGTACCTGACCTGCTCTTCAGCCTGTTTATCGCCGTAGTTGGCCAAGATGAAGTCATTGGGATCAAAGTTAGGATAAGACCCCATTGCAAGCACTGCGCCCGTATTGACATCCATCATGACGAAAGCGCCTGAAGAAGCAGTCTTCTTTCTATCCTCTTCAGGATATTTAAGTTCAGCCTCCTGAGCCTCACTTATATATTCTTTGAGTGCTTCCGTGCCGATCTTCTGGAGTTTGGAGTCTATGGTAAGCTTTACTGTCGCCCCGGGAACGGCCTTGACGCCGTAATCAGAAGATACGAACATACCCTCTTCTCCCTTATCAGTCCAAACATTATAGGTCTCTATTCCGCCGGATCCGTGCAGATACCTTTCCATCTGGGCTTCAACGCCGCCCTTGCCAACCATGTCATCACTCGTATATCCGAATGTGGACATTGTTGCAAAGGATTCCTGTGATATCTTACCTACATATCCCAAAACGTGGCTGCTGTAAAGAGCCCAAGGAGTATATGTTCTCGCATAATTAACACTCGTAACGATGCCTTTATAGTGGTAGTTCTGCTCATTAAAGATCTTTATGAGTCCTTCAGGAACATTTTCCGCTATGGGGACAGGAGTTCCCTTCTGATATGACCAGTTGTCCTGGAAGATCTGATACCTGATCTTGACTATCCTGTAGGCATCCTGTTCAGAATATGAATTATCAACACCGAACCTGTTGCGAAGATAAAGGAAGAACAGATTTGGATCCAGCTTTACATAATTATCGGTAAAGGTGACTATTATGCCGTGCGAATAATCATCCAGCGCAAAGAGGTTTGAATCAGACTGCCAAAGCCTTATGTCTTCTTCATCCTTAATAAAAACAAATTTACCGCTTTTCTCATCGAAAACGAAATAATCATCCAGCGATGAAACCGGAGTACAGTAATACTCATCGAAAAGATGAGACAGTTCGAGACACATCGCGTTCATATCATGATCCGTCATATAAGCGTTAGCGATCATGACAACATTGTATGAAGACGAAGAAGCCAGAAGAACTCCGGAAGAATCATATATGTCGCCTCTCGGCGCCTGTGTGTTGAACTGACGGGCAACACCTTTCGAACCCTCAGACATAGTCTTCTGATAACCTGAAAATTGTAGAGATGTGGTCATTACAAGGATTATTACGCCGAAAACACAGTAAATGAACGAAAGAACGAAATACCTGTTGCTGATATGAGACCAGACGGCAAAAAGCCAGCCGGAATCCTTCCTGCGTTCATTTCCGCCGTTATCGAAGGCGGCATTCTGCTTGTTGTTCAGTAAGTCACCCAATTTCCTTCTCCGGTCAAAATCCTGTCTTCTCCCCTGTCTTTTGCCTTACTGCGCTTATAAGGCCCGGCAAATTTCAAAAGGAACACCAATGGTATGGTTGCTATGATATTCAGTCCTGTCTGAGGCAGGAGCGATCTCAGTATAAAATCAACAAAATCCGGCGTACTGCCGGCGTGAGCAACCATGGAAAGCCACATAACAGACAACATGTAACCGCCCATCTTATAAATTATCGTAACTGTTGCAACAGTAACAAAAGAGAACGGCACATTACGCTTCATCCTGCCGGTGAAAAACGAGCTGGCGATCGATGCCGCAACAAACATAACAAGAAGACCTATGCCGCCTGTCACAACCAGTTGTCCGTCCAATCCCGTAACACAGGGAGCGCAGAAACAATCCCTAAGGAGTCCCAGGATCAAACCTACAACAACTCCGTCCTTAAATCCGTGAAAATAAGCCGTTAGAACAGTAAACACCAGCATAAGATCCGGTATCTGACCCCAAAGAGTCATCTCAGACGAATAAGAAACCTGTATGCAGAAGACCAGGATGATATAAACTGCATATACTATGATCTTTCGAAAAGGGAACCTGCTCATTGAGCATCACCTTCGTTCGCAGGCTGATCATTAACGGAATCAACGGCCTTGTCATCCGCAGTAGGGATCATGACGAATACATCTTTAACCTGAGATACATCAATATACGGCTTAAGGGTAGCCTTAACATTGAGAGGATCAGAATAATCAACGGATACGACCGTACCGACCGGGATTCCTTCGGGGAAAAGTCCTCCTTCACCCGAAGTAACAATGACATCGCCTTCTTCCAATACGACATCAGGATCGATGTCGGTAAGAAGGCACAGGCCGTCTTTCTTGAGGTTGGCGTCACCGCAGCAGGTAACGTAAGCGCCGTTTACTTCGTTGACCTTGCAGGATACGCGGAAACTCTCATGCATGAGAGTAAGGATCTTTGAATTTGTGGCATCAGCCTCAATAACCCTGCCGACAAGGCTCATCTCAACATCGACTACTGCATAAGCCTGACCGGATTCGAGTTTAATGCCGTCCCTGCTCCCTGCATCAGCCCTTATTACAGAGAACCATTCATCAGCGTCTCTTGAAAGGACTGCCGCACCGTATACATCGTAAGCGCTGAAAGTATCCTTGATATGGAGAGCCTCCTTGAGTTCCTCATATCTGATGGCGGCTTCCTCGCTCTGCGTAAGCTGATACTGAAGCTGTGCTATCTGTTCCTTGAGGCTTTCATTCTCTTCCCTTATTGCCATACCGTCAAAGAGGGCTGATCTTGCATCTCCGATCATGTCACCTATATTCTTGACAAAACCCTGCACAGGGCTCGCAAGACCGGTGACCGGTTTAAGGATCTGCCTAACGGGGCTTCCGGGAATAAAGCCGACACCAATGATAACGATCAGGATAAGGACCGTCACCAGGATGATAAACCATTTGGATGTCAGCAGTTTACGCACGCAGCATCACCTCTCGGGATCTATGTCAGTTCTTCTTACCGCAGCAATTCTTATATTTCTTGCCTGAACCGCAAGGACAGGGATCGTTGCGTCCGACTTTATCGGAGTGAGCCATGTTTGCCTCGCGGTAATCACGCGTGATCTGCTTCATAAGGTCATCTTCAAGGATATTCTTCCACTCGGGCATCTTATAAAGCCAATCAGCCTTTGCGTCCAGCATGTTATAAAAGAGCTTCTCGTAATCGATATCGAGCTTGACTTCAGAATCGTCATCAATACTCTCAAGATCTAATGAATCGGCATTCTTAAGGCTCGTCTTGATGCCGTCCAGGAATCCTACATAGATATCCATAGTCTCGGAATCGAAGCCGAGCTTGGAAGCCATGGCCTTGGCATTACCCTCAAGATATTCCTTGTTATCGGGATATGCTCCGAGGATCGTCTTATAGGCCTTCTCCTCCATGCTGTAGTACTTCTTGATATATTCGGTATAAAGCTGTTTGTTGACTACCGTTTCGGATCTGTCGATCCATGTCTTGTAATAACTCATCTTTGATTCTCCTTTATATTCAGATCCTCTCGCTTATGGCGGTAAGGAATTCTTCCGTATTAACGACTTTCTTATCTTCACGGTCAAGAAGACTGTTAAGGTCTCCCGTGATTATACCCTGTCCTATGGTATCAAGTGTGGCTTTCTCGAGGCGGTCTGCAAATGCTTCAAGATCAGCAAGGCCGTCGAGCTGGGCTCTCTTGCGAAGGGCACCGGACCATGCAAACAAAGTAGCAACGGGATTTGTCGATGTCTTCTCTCCCTTAAGATATCTATAGTAATGACGGGTAACCGTTCCGTGAGCTGCCTCATATTCATACTTACCGTCAGGCGATACGAGAACTGAAGTCATCATGGCAAGTGATCCGCATGCAGATGCGAGCATGTCGCTCATGACGTCACCGTCGTAATTCTTCAGAGCCCAGACAAAACCGCCTTCGGACCTCATTACGCGGGCAACGGCATCATCGATAAGGGTATAGAAATACTCAATACCTGCTGCCTCGAACTTCTCCTTATACTCTTTCTCATATATTTCGGCGAAGATATCCTTAAAACGGTGATCGTAAGTCTTGGAAATGGTATCCTTTGTCGCAAACCAGAGAGACTGCTTGGTATCAAGAGCATAATTGAAGCATGACTTGGCAAAAGCAGTGATTGACTTGTCGGTATTATAAAGGCCCTGTACGATGCCGTCTCCTTCAAACTCGAAAATAGTCGACTTGTCTTCCCTTCCGTCGGGGAATTTCAGGGTAAGCTCTGCACGGCAGGGACCCTTGACTGCAAGTTCAGTGTCACGGTAGACATCACCATAAGCGTGACGGGCGATCGTAATGGGTTTCTTCCAGCAGGATACGAAAGGCTTGATCCCGTCAACAAGGATGGGAGCTCTGAAGACTGTTCCGTCCAAAGTAGCTCTTATCGTTCCGTTAGGGGATTTCCACATCTTTGTAAGATTATATTCTTCCATTCTCTGGGCATTGGGCGTGATGGTTGCGCACTTTACGGCAACTCCAAGCTCCTTGGTCCTGAGAGCGGCATCCAATGTAACCTGATCGGCTGTCTTCTCACGGTTGGTAAGGGACAGGTCGAAATATTCGGTCTTTAAATCCACAAAAGGTTCGATACAGATATCCTTTATCTGTTTCCATATGATCCTCGTCATCTCATCGCCGTCCATCTCGACGATGGGCGTTGTCATCTTGATCTTGTCAGCCATTATATCCTCCGGTGTTCTTTTTTCGCATTCCGGACATAATTAACCTGCCCGGCGGCGTAACTTATAAATTTTAATTCATTATATAGGATTGGTCAAATCGTCATGTGAACGAAGTCAACCCTGCCTTCATCATCCGTTGTCAGGATCGCAAACCCGTCAGGACACATATATCCGAAGTGCATGGCTCCCGGATTCAGAAGATGAACTCCGAACTGATATTCCCTGCAAAACATATGCGTATGCCCGAATATCGCTATGTCGCAGCCTCTGGCCTTGGCGACTGCGGCAAGAACCCCGTGATCCGCCTTAACCTGGTATTTGTGCCCGTGAGTAAGGAAAATCTTATGACCGCCCGGGATATTGATCACCAGATCCTGATTAAGCCCGCATGAATAATCGTCACAATTCCCTTTGACCATATAGAAATCAGGGGTCTTGCCGAATGCTTTGCAGTTATAGATGGCATCAGCAACATTATCAGGCGGCATCTCCAGATCTCCTGCTATGAAGATCTTCTCGATAACCCCTTCAGCCGCAGCCATCTCAAGGGCTTTAACAAAGCTGTCATAGTATCTGTGGATATCGGAACAGACAAGAAACCTGTGCATGGCCATCGGCAATTACCCCGGGCTGCACGCGGCGATTATCAGAAGTTCAAGAGCAACTCGCTCATCGATGTTGCCATGCTTAAACTCGGAATCGTAATTAGCTCCGCTGATATATAGTTTGATCAGTTTATCCATCGAAAAGTTCCTTACCTGCCTTACCATCTTTCCCGCAGGATAAGGGTGCATGCCGGTCTCGGCGCTCAATGCATCAGCATTTCCAAGATCCTTGGCAATAATGAGTTTGCGAAGATAGCCGACAACGGTCGATCTTAACCTTGCAACGGGCTCTCCTGCAGATAAGAGCCTTGATAATGTGGACATTGCCCTGTCAGCGCTTCCCGTACCGCAGGAATCCATTATATCGAAAACAACGGCAGTAAAATCAGGCGGACAGCACTCCTCGATCATCTCATATGTAAGAACTCTGGTATTTTTTGCTTCACAATACAGATAGAGCTTTTCGAGTTCATGGGAAACGGTCATGAGAGAATTCTGGCACCTTCCCGCTATGGATACGGCGCATCTGTCATCGATCCTGTATCCGTCAGCCGAAACCTTGATCTTGATCCATTCAGCCACTTCGTTCTCATCCCCGATGGGAGTTGCAACGACAACACCGGAAGCTGAAATTGCCTTATAGACGGATGTCGTCGCCTTAAACTTAGCATCCTGATCCCAGAACAAGACTGCACATGATGAAGGCAATTCCTTAAGAAAAGCAATGTCACTGTCAGTCGCCTGATACGAAGTTATATCTGCTCCCTTAACGATAACCAGTCTTGCCTGAGACATCCAGGGCACACACATGGCAGCGTCAATGAGCTTCTCCATGTCAAATTTCTCGGAAAACCTCGTATCAATGACCGTCATGTCCATGTCGCGGGCGCCGGGTGCGAGCCAGTGGTCTTCCATACAGGAGATGACCTGCTCCGCGAGATAATTCTCGTCGCCGTGAACCAAGACAAGCCTTGCCTTATCGGGCTCTTTTGACATAAGTTCCTCGAAAGCCCTTATGTCGATTCCTGCTTTTGATCTTTTCTTATCAGTCTTGAGGGCCATGTCCGCCTCCCTCCGGCATAAGTATATCCATATCTACGGGACCGTCGATACCGTCGATCTTGCCGCAGTCGGACACCTGCCACATATAGAATGTACCCTTATATGTGATCTTCTTGCTATACTGGGCAAGCCATACCGTGACGGAATCGGCGGGTTTCCAGATCTCAGTCAGGTAATACTTGCTCGCATAGAGCATGGTCTCATAGCCGCGTTCGTTGCATGCCTGCTCGAAAACATCGTAAAGATTGCAAAGATCGTTCAAACTGATCTTATATCTCTGGATATGGCCGAAATTCTCCCAGTCAAAAGTGATCGGGAAATCAAGTTTATCGCCGTTCAGAGCATCAACGAGCTTATTGGCATTTATCCTTACTTCATCTACTGTGGCATCGGTGGAAGCATAGTAGATGCCTACTTTCAGGCCAGCTGCCTTGGCATTTCTGTAATTAGCTTCAAATGTGGGATCGAGCTTAAATTCTTTCTCATAATAGACCCCGCACCTCATAATTACGAAATCGCAGCCTGCCGCCTTAACTTTATCGAAATCAATGTTACCCTGCCACTTGGAAACATCGATGCCTACTGCTGTTCCGCGGCTGCCGTATTTCTCGACGAAATCCTTGAACTTGAAATACTTTGGTTCAGGTTCCTTGGTGGATTCGGTCGTGGGAGGCGTATATCCCGTGGAATCCCAGACCTTGACCTTGATGCTGCATTTGCTGGAATTTCCGGCCCAGTCAGTGATCGTAACAGTTATCGGATAAGTTCCTGCAACAGCGTCATTGACTTCGCCTGTATAAGTAACTTTCGGCTCGGGATCGTAATCATCAATGTAACTCAAAGCGCCATCAAGAGCCGTAGGGTCCATCTTCTGTCCCTTGGCTATATCAAGAGTGATATTCTTGTTATCCAATATATAGGGAGCATTTGCATCTATTCCCTTAAGGACAGCAGGGTCAGTATTCCTTGTTCCGCGGGAACCGGATGTCTCGGCAATAATAGCCGAAAGATCGGTAGGCTCAGTATCAGAAACACTTTGAGAAGGAACTGTCGTATCTTCCGCAGGCTTTTCCTGATTTCCGGGAAAAAGGATCAGAGCGGCAACTGCAGCGCCGACTACGGCAAAGGCTATTATCCCGGTAACAACGAGAAGCCCCGTTGTTCCGCGCCCTTTGCTTTCACGCACCTTAGGCTTATCTGTGTTTATATTGTTCTTCTCCAGAGAAGCACTGCTCTTCTTCACTTTGCTGATCCCTTCTGTTCGTTTGGAAGACGAAACTCCCGTTACGGCAATAATTATATCATTCTTCTTTTTATATCAATTCCCCGAAGACATGCTTTTCGATAAAATCCCCAAAATCGCCTCATAAACAAAAGTAAAGAAGGCTGCCCCTAAAGGCAGCCCCCCTTGATCAGGATGTGAGGGTCACTTTTTGTTTATATACTTGTCGTACTTATAAAGGAATGTAACCATCTGTCTTCTTACGCACTTGCCCTTAGGGTTGAATGTTCCGTCACTGTTTCCTGCAACGACCTTATTCTTATATGCCCAGATTACTGCCTTATAGAAATAGTCACTGCTCTTTACGTCCTTGAAAGGATTCTTAGCTGATCCAATCGAAGGAGATCCTGCCATTCTGTAAAGGAATGTAACAGTCTGAGCTCTCGTGCAGATTTCATAAGGTTTAAACGTGCCATCTGATGAACCTGTGGTGATACCCTTTTCGTATGCCCAGATAACAGCCTTGAAGAAGTAATCCGATGACTTAACATCACTGAATATACATGTGTTAGACTGCGTCTTAGGTTCACCCTGGAGCCTGTAGAGGAATGTTACCATCTGAGCTCTCGTGCAGTCATTTGTAGGTTTGAAGAGCGTCTGGTTATCGTATCCCTTAACAATACCCTTATTTACAAGATAATATGTCGGCTCATACCAGAATTGCTTGGAGTCGGTGACATCCTTGAAAAGGACCTGAACCGTGCACTTTGCGCTCAAGCCTGCAGCTGATGCCGTGATAGTAACCTTGCCTGCCTGCTT
>JAIKVV010000023.1 GCA_024685385.1 Saccharofermentans sp.
TACCGACACAGACGGATCATTGAAGATCTTCGCCCTCGGTCTTAGCGGCGAGGACGGATCGATCGTCGTAACAGAGATCTGATCTGCTATTCAGCCGTAAGGCGGGCGGAAGTAAGTTCCTTAAACTGCTCTATGTCCTTGTTCAAGACATACACTGTGCAGATATTTACTTCCAGCCCATCAATCTCTTTTGTGTCGTAACTGACCTTACATAGACCGGTTTCTTCAAGTTCACCGATTATATCTTCGACCTGATCGCTGTATTCAAAAGCCAGCATCAGGTCTTTTTTCTTCACTTTGTAGGATTGGATCGTGCCGTATACATCGGCTCTTATTTCCTCGTCAGTCTTGCTCACATAAGGGAAATCACCGCAGAGCTTAAGGATGTGCCTTGAAGATTCTTCTCCCAGGAATGCATGGATATGGCCGTATGTTCCTCTTACAGCGATGAATGTATCGTAGCGGCTGTTACTGTTTCCCAAATTGAATTCGTCCTTCTTCATGTCGATGGAAGGGGCTTCCGCGCCCAATGCCAGATCCTGCAGATATCTGGATATGGCAACGGAATGATGAGGCAGATGCACCAACGAATTCGGATCGTCTGCAAGACCTTTGAGATATGTCATCTGCGGCGCAAGCAGGATCACCGTTACGATGACCGCTCCAATGCAGCCGTAATATTCTTTTTTCTTTGTTATCCCGGTTATTATCTCCGCAGCGCCGAAGATGCCCGATACGATGATGAAGGATATGAACGGCGCAGCGATGAGTATCCTGAAATCATATGCAATGGCGATCGCGCATCCTGCCATGGGGATAAGAGCAAATACTATGGCGCTTATCTTCTTTTTCCATATGAGATATGCGATGCCAAGGATAAAACAAACAAGATAGAACCAGGGGAATACCGGGTATCCGGGAGAGAACTGTCTCATGCCGGTATAATCTCCGAAAAGAACATCAAAGAGTATCTTAAGGTTTTCCTTAAGGGGTTCCAAACCTCTTTCTCCCAGCTGCTCAAAGAAGTCCCTCATTATGCTTTCCTGCCTGATGTTATATTGCACCTTGTGGGTCAAGATGTAAGCATAAAGAGGAGTTGTTGCAGCTATGTATCCGACAAGACCTGCAAATGTTGTCGTTACGTGATCAGCTAGTTTTTTGCGGTCTTTTATCAGATACCATACGGCATAAACTACTCCCAAAAAGATCAGCCCGTAAAGATACTGTTTGCCCATTATCGCGCTGCTCATGGTGAGACCTGCAAATATCCCTCCCATAGCTCCGCAAGCAAGCGACTTTCTCTTATATGCCCTGACGACAAAATAGAAAGAGATCATGAGGAGAGGTCCGCAGATCGCATATCTGTGACCCATATATACCTGTGTGAATTCCAAAGGCAGGAACATGAGCGTCAGCGCGGAACATATCGAGATCCATATGTTTTCGGTCATCTCTTTTACAGACAAAAGAGTAAAGATGACAGTGATCCATCCGAGGATCTTAAGCGCGATGTTAAATACCAGAAGGTTATATCCGAAGAGTTTGAAGAATACGGTTATGTAATAGTGGAAGATGAGCTCGCGGCTTATCCCTCCGACCTCGCCGTCGAAAAAGATGACTTCGAAATTCTCCGTCGTAAAACATTTAAGTCTTGCATCGAAGATGTCCCATGCGGCATCGTCAAAGAGCCCGGAACTGTTCCAGGGAGCGCTGTTGAACTTATAAAGATGGATCAGGAGATATACCAGACTGACTCCCGCCAGAGCAATAAGGGTTTCTTTGTTTCTTATCCTGTCCTTGATATTGAAATTAATATATCTTCTGAACGAAAAGACAAGACATATAACTGAGAGCGGATATGTGAAATAGACAGGGAAATTATTTTCGGTCAGCTCAAGATACATGAGCAGGGTGGCAACAAAACTGAATGCCATGAGAACGACCGTAATTATAAAAGATATCTTACATGTCTTTTTCAATCTGTCCGCGTTTATTATCTTCATTCTTTATAACGACCTCCGTCTGAGATTATATCATTTGTCATCACAAACTTTGTGACTTATACTAATCTCATGGCACGCATACTTATCATCGAAGACGATGACGACATCAGGAATATATTAGCTCAGGAGCTTTCAAAAGAAGGCTATGATATCATGACGGCTTCCGACGGCAACGAGGGAAGTCTTCTTATCAAGAGCCGCCCTGATCTCATATTGATGGACCTGATGCTCCCCGGACTTACCGGTGAACAGATCCTCCCTCTTATCCCTTCCGACATTCCCGTAATAGCAGTAAGCGCAAGAGCATCCGTTGAAGATAAGATAGAACTTCTCTCCGGAGGCTGCATCGACTACATAACAAAACCTTTCGATATAAAAGAACTCATCGCAAGAGTCGCAGTGCATTTAAGGTCTTCTGCGGCAAAAGATAAGAATGCCGTGCTTAAAGCATCGGATATCGAACTCGATCCGGAAAGACGCGAAGTCAGGATAAATAACGAACCCGTCCATCTTACGAGAACGGAATATGCGATATTAAAGATCCTCATGACTGATGCCGGCAACGTAATATCCAAATCGGAACTTCTTTCACGCGCAAGCTCTGACACTCCCGACCTTGTCGAAAGTTCCCTTAAAGTCCACATGAGCAATCTCCGCAAAAAGCTCAAGGACGCGGGCGGCAAGGACTATATTGAAGCCGTCTGGGGAATAGGATTCAAGATCTCTCTTTAAGCTTTCCAAAAATCTTACCTTTTTCTTAACTTAACCCCGAAAGCTCTTCGGGGTATGCTTTAAGCATGGAGGTAATCAATATGGAATACATTCTCACAACTGACAACATCTGCAAATCCTACGGCAAGGCTCAGGTCTTGAAAGACGTTTCCCTGCATATCCCGAAAGGAGCGATCTACGGTCTGATCGGCAAGAACGGCGCAGGCAAGACAACGATCATGAGGATCATATCCGGACTCCAGAGACCCAACTCCGGTTCTTATGCCGTTTTCGGCGTACAAAATGACGACATCATCATCAACAACATGAGAAGAAGAGTCGGAGCGATCATAGAAAATCCCGCGATATATAAAGACCTTTCGGCATACGATAATCTCAAGGTCCAGTGCATGAACTTAGGCCTCCCTTCATACGAGATAATAGACGAACTTCTAAAGACCGTAGGTCTTGAGAATACCGGCAAAAAAACGGCGGGGAAATTCTCTCTCGGCATGAAGCAGCGCTTAGGAATCGCGATCGCTCTTTGCGGCAGTCCCGACATCCTGATATTAGACGAACCCATCAACGGACTTGATCCCCAAGGCATAATAGAGATCCGTGAGATGCTCCTGGATCTTAACAAGACAAAGGGAACCACTATCCTGATCTCGAGCCACCTTCTGGATGAACTGTCGCGTGTTGCAGATAATTACGGATTCATCGAGAACGGAAAGATCATCAAGGAAATATCCAAGGAAGATCTTGAGAAGTCCTTAAGAAAGTCCACCTCCATCAAAGTATCCGATATCGACAAGACCATAACCTTCCTGGACGGCAAAGGTCTCGAATATGAGATCGGAAAAGATAATGACATAAGCATATTTGCCGATGACCTCATCCCTTCAGATCTTGTCGTTGATCTCGCAGGCAAAGGCATCACCGTAACAAACATCAGTCAGAATGAAGAGACTCTCGAGAGCTACTTCATGAACCTCATATCCGACGGGAAAGGAGAAGGCAATGTTTGATCAGATCAAAGCGGATCTAATGAGGATGCGCAAGAGCAAGCTGACTTATGCAATCCTCATAGGCCAGCTCCTGATATCATTTCTTACGGCCAGGACGCAGATCCTGGAAAATCCCGATCTAATGGATCCTTACCCCGGCGACATCGTATGTCTTAACATCCTGACATCTCTTGCCGTCACCATAGGCTTTATGTCTGCATTCATATCACTGAAACTTTCCATACTCGAAAAGAGGGACGGACTATTACGGAATAAGGTGGTCGTAGGAAACGGAAAGTGCGGGATCTTCTTATCGAAAGTGATCGTCAATTATATTATCTCGGTCATTCTTCTTGTTATCCATACGGTAACCGGTATCATAATGTGTTCCGTAAGTTTTAACGGACTTCTGCCCTCTGCAGGAACCATCGCAAAGTATATGGGGATATATCTCATGTGGTTGTTCTTCTTTTCGGTCTTGATGGCTATCCTGGCCTTGGATCTTTCAAGCGAGATAATCTCCATCATATTGTCATTCTTTGCCGTAACCGTATTGCCGTCTTTACCCGGCACACTGGAACAGATGATCGAAATCGAAAAAAACAAGAACTCATTCAAACTTCTTGTTCTCAATTTCATAAGAAGTATCGTTCCCTATACATACATGAGTGAAGGGGATACATATGAGATGATGAACAAGTTATTTGCCGACGGGATCCTTCCTGCCGTTGCGATGAGCATGATATTCCTCATATTGGGCTGTCTTGCTTTCAGAAGAAAGGAGTTCAATTGACATGATCAAATTGATAAAAGCCAATCTCTACCGGATGTTCAAGAGTTATACTCTTTACTTGATCTTAGCCACTGCCGTATTGCTCAGCCTGGTATTTTTCTTGTTCACGACAGCAGAAACCGATTTTTTCAGGACCGGTTTTTCCGGGGATGTTACGACTTTATACATGAACAGACCGCTGATAAAGGACAATTATTCCTTTGACATCAGCGCTCTTTCGAACCTGATCATCGAAAACGCGGTATTACTTATAGCACTCTCTTCCTTCTTTATAGCGATCTTCGCAGGAAAGAATTTTAACGACGGTGCCATCAGGAACACACTTATGGTCGGACACAAAAAGAGTTCGATATACCTTACTGCGTTTATCATCAACATTATAAGCTCGTTCATCATCGCTCTGGCGCTGTTTATATCGACATCCGTCTATATGTTGCTTGCAGGTCTTAAGCCCCTGATCTGGTGGCCTTATGTAATCATCATGATCCTTCTCATGTATCTGTTTGCGCTGGTAATGTCATCCCTGGTAATGATGATAGTCTTCGTAACACGCAGGACATTCGTTGCCATAATAGCTGCCATAGTATTGTTCGCCGTCTTTATGTTTATTCCGGGAAGCCTGATGGTCAATAATGAATTGATGTTCCATACGCTTGGTATCGATGTGGATTTCATGGCAGATGATGCATCCCGGATCACGGTCTTTTTTGACGATGACGATTACAGAAAAGTCTTCCGGATAGACGGAAAAGAAATAAGGGTCGCTAAGCACTTTAAAGATCTGTCTTCGGAAACAAAGGCCAGAGTCTGTTTCATCAAGAGCTTTCCCTTTTCATTCTTTTCTGAATATACCAACTATGAGATGAACCCTTATATCCTGGTTAAAGGAAAAGCCGCATCACGATATGCCGCCGCATCTGCCGTTTGGATCGTTTTGTCAACTTTCGCAGGTGTGATGATCTTCCGCAAAAAAGATATAATATAGGCATGTTATATCTTGCCGCCGCCGCAATAGTACTGTCAATCGCAGTAATCATACTTCTCATCAAATGCCTGCTCTTGAGGCGGGCTTTTGACGAGCTTACGCGCGACATCAAGGACCAGGCCAGAGGTAATACGACAGTGCCCGTTACCCTTACGACTTCAGACAGTCATGCGCGCAATGCAGCCATAGTTTTAAACGAAGAATTCAAGACCTTGTACGAAGAGAAAATGCGTTACGAAGACGGCAACAAAAGGATCAGCCGCGCCGTTACCGGAATCTCCCACGATCTTCGCACTCCGCTTACCGCGATCAACTCTTATCTTGATCTGATGGATGAAGAAAAGGATGAAACAAAGAGACAGGAATACTTAGACCGCATCAAGAACCGAACCGAAGTGTTAACGGATCTCACGGAAGAACTCTTCCGCTATTCATCCGTAGCCGACAAGGAAGAATATACGATCTTCTCCGGTTCCCGGGAAGCCGTCGATATCAGAAAGACCACGGAAGACTGCCTTTTGTCTTTCTACAAACTCCTAAGTGACAAGGGAATAGAACCCGAGATCAGTCTCCCGGATGATCCGGTCCTTGTATCCTGCAACAAAAAAGCAGCCGACAGGATCATTGAAAACGTCATCAACAACGCCGTCAAATATGCTGATAAGGATCTTTCGGTCGATCTTGATCCTGAAGGAGTGATAGTGTTCAAGAACGAGGCTCCGGACCTCTCCCCCGTTACGGTAGGAAAGCTCTTCGACAGATATTACACCGTCAGCGACCAGAAGAAATCCACGGGACTCGGCCTTTTCATCGCACGCGAACTGATGGAACAAAACGGCGGCTCGATCGATGCCGAATATAACGACGGCCGTCTGATAATAACCCTTAAGTTCGCCGCACAGCAGTAAGCAAATAACATCCCGACTGCGACTTCCGCAGACGCATTCCTCACGGAACAAAAACATTGTCCCGCTGTTTCCGCACAAGCGAAGCGCGGAGGACCTAAGCGGGACAATGTTTTGTGAAGTGGCACCCCCAGCAGGAATCGAACCCGCACCAACAGTACCGGAAACTGTCGTTCTATCCATTAAACTATGGAGGCTTAAAGTCATGCCATATTATGCCACGATTAATTCCTTATCGCAAACCGCGGCAAAGGCTTATTTATTCTGCTCCTCTTCTTTCTCACCCTCTTCGGGATTCATTATTTCAAGGAGCTTTACGACTTCACCTACGGCATCGGCAGGAACTGAAGAAGATGCTTCGTAAGAAAGATATGTGTCTGCCGTCGTCACGATCCTGACTCTTGCAGCAAAGTCTGATGAAGACATGATCTTTGCGATCGCTTCCATGTCGATCAAATCCTGTGTGCGGTAGAAGAGCTTGACCTTATCTCCCTTGAATATGACCTTATTGAAGCCGCATCTTGCGGAAGCATGTCGTATGTAGGATACGCCTGCGAGCAGGAATATCTCGGGGACGGGAGGACCGTATCTGTCGGAAAGTTCTTCGGTCAGTTCGTTATATGCTTTCATGTCGCGGATGTCGGCGATCCTTCTGTATGCGACCATCCTTCCGGTCTCATCTGAGATGTAGGAAGACGGGATGTATGCATCACACTCGATCTCGACCCTGATCTCTTCTGCTTTGCGTTCAGTTTCTTCAGAGATCTCGCCGCCCGAGCGGAGAGCTCTTATCTCTTCGTCCAGCATCCTGCTGTAGAGCTCGTATCCGATCTCGTTCATCTGGCCGTGCTGTTCGGCGCCCAGGAGTGAGCCTGCGCCGCGGACTTCCAGGTCGCGCATTGCAATCTTGATGCCGGATCCGAGTTCGGTGAATTCGCGGATCGCTTCCAATCTCTTGACCGCGTTCTCGTTCATTATCTCTTTGCTGTATGTGAAATAGGCATATGCCTGTCTGTCAGACCTTCCGACACGGCCTTTGAGTTGGTAGAGCTGCGACAGACCGAACCTGTCGGAATCGTCAACTATCAGAGTGTTTACGTTCGGCATGTCAACGCCGTTTTCGATGATGGTGGTGCAGACGAGGATATCGTATTTCCCCTTGATGAAATCCCTGACCGTAGATGACATCTGCGCTTCGTTCATCTGACCGTGCGCAAAAGTCACTCGGGCTCCTGGAATGAGTTTTCTTATGTCTTCTGCCACCCTGTCGATATCGGATGTCTTGTTATGGAGCCAGAAGATCTGTCCGCCTCTTCCTATCTCTCTTAAGCAGGCCTGAACGATTATGTCCTCGTTATATTCCATGACATATGTCTGCACCGCACGGCGGTTGAAGGGAGCCTGTTCAATGACCGAGATGTCGCGAATCCCCGACAGCGACATATGAAGCGTTCTCGGGATCGGCGTTGCCGTCAGAGTAAGCACGTCGACTCTCGATTTGTGGGCCTTGATCTTCTCCTTGTGATTGACGCCGAAACGCTGCTCCTCGTCGACTACGAGAAGCTCCAGATTGCGGGGTTTGACATCGTCCGAAAGGACCCTGTGCGTTCCGATTATGACGTCGGCTTTGCCGCTTTCGATGTCTGCAAGATTCTTCTTGATCTGAGCTGCGGGAACGAACCTGCTGAGGAGCACGACATTGATCGGAACATCACCGATCCTTTCGATGAAGTTATCGTAATGCTGCTGGGCGAGAAGAGTCGTGGGCGCGAGCATTATTACCTGCCCGCCGCTCATTACGGATTTGAATATCGCCCTGAAGGCAACTTCCGTCTTTCCGAATCCGACATCGCCGCAAAGGAGCCTGTCCATGGGACGGGAGCTTTCCATGTCACGCTTGATATCGGCTGCTGCAAGGAGCTGATCCTCAGTCTCGGCGTAGGGGAATTCCGCTTCGAATTCCTTCTGTTCCTTGCCGTCGGGAAGCGCGCTGTAGCCCTTGTTGACGGACCTTGAAGCATAGATCTTGAGCAGGTCGTATGCGATCTTCTTGATGGATTTTGCAGCCCTTGATCTTGCCCTCTCCCAGTCGCGGCTTCCGATGTGGGAAAGCTTGGGAGTGCGGCCTTCGGGGCCTACGTATTTTTGCAGGATGTTTATGTTTTCGGGAAGGATGTAGAGGACCTCTTCGCCGTCGTAGCAGATCTTGAGATAATCCTTCTTTCCTTCGCCGACCTTGAGGTTTACCAGACCCTCGTAACGGCCTATGCCGTAGTCGTCGTGAACGACCAGGTCTCCGGGCTTTATGTCATCGAAAAAAGTTACTCTCTTATTGGACGATCTGCTCTTTACTTTTCTCGTATTTCCGAAAAGCTCCTGACCGCTGTAAACTTCGATCCCCGCGGCAGGATATACGAAACCTGCAGGGAGAGCGGCATCGATGACCGGAGGATAACAATCCAGGTCAGCCATCCTGTCGGTGAAGGCCGAGATCCTCTCATGGCCTTTAAGCATTATCACTATCTCGCGCTCACCCTTCTTTGCAGCCTCTTTTAACCTTGCTGCAAACTCGGGATCACGCCCGTTATATATCTCTGCAGGATATCCTTGTATGTCGCATCTGACGCCGCCCGCAAAACCGCCTGAGCCCCCGAGGACGGCAAGGGATACGGTGTGGTGACCCATATCCAGTTCTTTCGTTATCTTTGGAATGGCAAACATCGCTGAAGGCGAAGTGGAGGGTGCAAGTCCGACCTCGAAAGATTCCTTGCATCTTGCAGAATATTCCGCCGCATAGGATCTCATCCTGCTGTCGACCATGGGAAGCTCGTCAACGAAGATCAAGTATTTCCCCGAATGGTCGATATAGTCCAGTATGGAAGCAGGCTCATCTAAGAGGATCCCTATCCACCTTGCAAGGCCCGATACTCTCGCACCGTTCTCAATGAGCGTGCAGTCAGACATGCCCGTATGCTTTAAGACTTTTGCGGCTTTCGCGGCAGTATCGGACTTGAGGTTCATCCCGGATATGTCGCTGTCGACTGCTTCTTCGATCCTTGAAGTAAGCTCATGTCTTACGGAAGTTTCAAAACAGAATTCAGAAGCAGGATATATCGTAAGTTCTTCTATCGCGCCTGATGATCTCTGGCTGTCGGTATCAAGGATCTTTATCTGCTCTATCTCATCGTCCCAGAAGTCGATCCTGACCGCGCTTTCGGATCCGGCGACAAAGATATCCATGATGTCTCCCCTGACCGAGAACTCTCCGGGTTCGGATACTCCCGTTACTCTCTCATATCCGATGAAAGAGAGGAATTCGGTCATCTTCTCGATCCCCGGATCGTCGCCTTTATGGATGGTCCTGATCCTTTCGGAAACAAGTTTTACGGGCTCCAGCTTGTTGATGAGAGCGCCTGCGCAGATGACGACTGCATCAGTATCGCATTTGAGGATCCTGGCCGAGATCGCTGCCCTGTCCATGCCCGAATCCCTCGAGCTTGCAACAGCCGATATGAGCGACAGTTCGGAAGGCAATAACACATCTGCTTTCCTGCCCGTAAATGCCTGTATGGATTCAGATATAAGATTTGCCCTGACGGGGTCAGCCGTTATTACGGCAGGGATCTTTCCTGCCCTTTTTGCAAGGGCTGCGATGATGTAGCCTTTCTGCTCTTCGGCACATCCGGATATGTTAAGATGGCGCTTTCCGAGGGCGCCGTCAAAGGCTTCACATAAAGCCTTGTCGTTGGAAATGGATATGAGCAGATCTTTCACTTTGAACCTGCTTTGCCGTCTCTGATGATCTTTTCTACGGAATCACATGCGGATCCGAAAGAATCGAATACTTCTTTCCTCATGTCCTGCGGAACCTCCGACAGGACATAGTCCACGAGATCCCAATGCTCGGGCACGGGACCCGTCCCTATCCTTACGCGGGGAAACTCTTCTGTCCCCAGGTGCGCTATTACGGACTTCATGCCGTTATGAGTTCCTGCGGAGCCCTTGTCCCTGACGCGGATCTTGCCGCGCGCGATGTCGATGTCATCGTAGACGACGATGACATGGGAAGGGTCTGCCTTAAAGAACTTGGCAGCCTGGATTATGCTGATGCCTGAATTGTTCATGTAGGTCAAAGGCTCCAATATGATGACGTCGGCTCCTTCGATCTTGCCCTTGCCGTATCTGCCGTCAAACTTGGATTTCGTAATGGAGATGCCGTGCCTTTCCGCGAGAAGCTCCACGGCAAGATAACCCATGTTATGCCATGTGTAGGCATACTCCTTGCCGGGGTTTCCGAGTCCTGCTATGATCCAGGTATCACCCTTCTTGGAAGAGTTAAACTTCAACACGTCTCTTGTCGTCCAATCTGATATAGTTCTCGCCTCTCATGCGGGACTTCTTGGCTACCCATTCGTCCTTGTTGACCTGCTTGGATCTTCCGATGCCGAGGCCCAATGCGGGAACGTCGTTGGTAATGGTGGAACCTGCAGCTATATAGCTGTCCTTGCCGAGAACAACGGAAGAAAGGATGTTGGAGTTGCCTCCGATGAATACGTTGTCTTCGATCGTGCAGCCCTTCTTGTCCTGACCGTCGAAGTTACAGGTGACGGTGCCGCATCCGAAGTTGACGTTCTTGCCGACATTCGAATCGCCGATGTAGGTAAGATGCCTTGCTCTCGTATATTCTCCGACATTGGAATTCTTGACTTCGACATATGCGCCGAAGGTAACATGGTCTCCGATGACCGTGTCAGGCCTTATGTGGGTATAAGGTCCGATCCTGCAGTCCTGACCGATCGTGCACTGGGTGGCGATGGAATTGTCGATGACGGTTCCGTCTCCCACCGTTACGCAGTCAAGTCTCGTATAGTCGCCGATCATGCAGTCGGATCCGATCTTGGTATCACCCATGAGGGCTGAGCCCGGAAGGATGACCGTATCAGGTCCGATCTCAACGGCATAGTGTATCCATGTTGTATCGGGATCCACGATCTGAACGCCGTTTAACATGTGCTTTCTTACGATCCTCTGGTTCATTATCTTCTGGGCTTCGGAAAGCTGGATGCAGTCGTTGACTCCCCTTGTATCGTCGAAATCACATACTACAGCACCGATCTTGTAACCGTCGCCTATCAGGATTCCGATCGTGTCGGTAAGATAATATTCCTTCTGTGAATTGGAAGCTCCGAGCCTGCCCAATGAAGACAGGAGCAAAGGCGTCTTGAAGACATACATCGAGGAGTTGATCTCCTTGATCTGTCTTTGTTCTTCAGTTGCATCCTTATGTTCCACGATGCACTGAACGTTGCCTTCGGAATCCCTTACGATCCTTCCGTATCCTGTCGGATCGTCAGCTATGGCCGTGATAATGACGCAGGCATAGCTCTTGCTTTCCATCTCATCTATCGCCCTCTTCAAGGTCTCGGAAGATACCATGGGGCTGTCTCCCGGAAGAACGATAACATAGCCGTCACGGCCTTCCAGGAAGGTCTGGGCCTGCATTACGGCATGTCCCGTTCCGAGCCTCTGCTCCTGGAATGCATATACGACATCCTCTCCCAGGATGTCCCTTATCTCCTCCTGCCTGTCACCGACGATATAAGCCTGCTCGGTGCAGCCTATCTCATAGAGAGCATCGGCAACCCACTTGATGATGGGCTTGCCTGCAACTTTAAATACCACTTTGGAGTGCTTGGACTTCATTCTTGTGCTGTTACCAGCCGCCATAACAACAGAACAGATCTCCATTTATTTCACCTCTGTTATAACTTTTACTTTTTGGTTACGCATTGCCTCGCGCCGACTTATTATAGCAAATTTAATATTATAATAAACAGCAATTATCAAGATTCATCTCCGGAGGACCGATTTGAGCAAAAAGTACGGACGATATTTTACGAGACTCGTAACGCTTCTCTGCCTGCTTATAGCAACAGGCACCTTTACGATCTATGCCAACAGCCTTCATGACAGGATAGCTCCTGTGAGCGTCAAGGCTGATGTCATGCCGTCTGATCAGCTTGCTGCAAAAGCAACTGAGGAAAGCACCGAAGCAACCACAACAGAAGCTACGACCGAAAGCATTACCGAAGCTCCTGTTACCCCCACACCCGAGCCTGAATATGTAGAGCCCATCATGAAAGAAGCCTGGTATAACGGCTATTCGGATCCGAGATCCGTCAGAGCGGAGATAGTAATTCCGGACGGATCGGTAACGGTCCTCGTCAACAAATATTACACACTGACCGAAGATTATGTGCCTGATGATCTCGTCAATCCCAAGCATGCAGGCGAGCAGAAGCTCCGCAAGGAAGCCGCTGAAGCATATGAGAAGATGTACGACGCCTGCAAGGAAGAGGTTGGTCAGGGCATATATCTCATCTCGGGCTACAGGAGCTTTTCGCTCCAGAAGACCTTATTTACGCGTTCAATGAACAAGCGCAGCCTGGCATTTGCCTGCAAGCGCAACGCATATCAGGGAAGATCGGAACACCAGTTAGGCCTTGCAATGGACATAAGTCCGGAAGGTTCGACAGTGATCTCCGATGATTTCGGCAAGACGAAGGTCGGGCAGTGGGTAGATAATAACTGCCACAAATACGGCTTTATCCGCCGCTTCCAGGGACAGTGGTCCAAAGAGACCGGATACGACAACGAAGCATGGCACTACCGTTATGTCGGCGTCGAGCTCGCAACTTATCTTACTGAGCACGACATGTCCCTCGAAGCTTATTACGACAAGTGCCAGGTGATGCCATGATCCTGATGATAGTACTTACTTTTCTTCTCGCGAAAACACGATGATGACATTTAGGACATCTGTGTTATAATACCCATCGGCCGGCTATGTCCGGCTGATTGAATTCCAAGGCGGGGCGCAATTCCCCGACCGGCGGTGATGCCATACGTGGCTAAGCCCGCAACCCTTGCAAAGTCAAGGCTGATGCAGTGAGAACCTGCAGCCGACGGTACAGTCCGGATGAAAGGAGATGATATATATGGAATCCAAGCGCAAGACTTATCTTATTCGACTCGCGGTGACTGCCGTTCTTACGGCCATGGCATCTGTTCTCATGTACTATGAGGTACCCCTGCCCTTCATGCCGCCTTTCCTGAAGTTCGACTTTTCGGAGATACCTGTCGTCATAGGCTCTTTTGCAATAGGACCTGTCTTCGGTGTCATCATAGAGCTTCTTAAGAACCTGATCCACCTGCCCATGACACAGACTGCAGGCATAGGCGAGATGTCCAATTTCATAACGGGAAGCATCTTCGTCCTGACGGCAGGCTTCATCTACAACAAGATCCACACCAAGCCGGGAGTCATCCTCTCTACGGCTGTTGCAACGATCGTCCTGGCCCTGGTCGGGATCCCTCTCAATGCATATGTAACTCTTCCCCTCTATGCAAACGTTCTGGGATTTTCAACCGAAGCCATCGTAGGAATGAGCCAGACAGTCAATCCCATGATCACTTCCAAGTGGACTCTCATCATGTGGGGATTCGTACCCTTCAATCTCATCAAGGGCATCATCGTCGGAGTTTTCACTTTCCTGTTATCACTCCCTCTGACAGTCCCTTTGAAGGCGATCAGGAGGAAGACAGGCCTCAAGGTTTAAGCCCGGGATCTTCTGTTCAAAACCGTCAAAATGTCTTAAAACTCAAGCTTTGTAACTATGTTATAATTTCCTCGGAAATATAACACAGGGGGTCAACTATGGCTTACGATAATGCAAAGTGTGAAGAGCTTTCAGAGCTTATCTCATCTTTCATCTGTCACGCATCAGGTCATCTGCCTGACGATGTAAAAGAGAAACTTACGGAACTTTCAAAGATCGAAGATACGGGATTTGCTCCCGCCATCTACGACGTAATGAAGAAAAATATGAAACTTGCCGACGAACTGGGGCGCCCCTCCTGTCAGGATACGGGAATCCCCCAGTTCTTCGTCAGGGTCGGAACTGACTGGCCTTATCTCAAAGAGATCGAACCCGCGCTCATCGAATCGGTCAAGAAAGCTACCGACAGGGCTCCTTTAAGACATAATGCGGTCGAGGTCTTCGACGAATTCAACACAGGCAACAACATAGGCCACAGGGTCCCCTGGATCGACTGGGAACTCGTATCGGATTCGGACAAACTTGAGATCTATTTCTACATGGCAGGCGGCGGATGTTCGCTGCCCGGCATGGCTAAGGTGTTGATGCCTCTTGAAGGTTACGACGGCATAGCAAGACTCGTTTTCGATCAGATGACTTCTTACGGCGTCAATGCCTGCCCTCCCTGCCTCGTGGGGATCGGCATAGCAGGTTCCGCGGAAGTCGCAGCCAAGCTCTCCAAGAAGGCTCTCTTAAGACCCGTGGGATCACATAACCCCAACCCCAAAGCAGCACAGATGGAAGACGATATCTGTGAAGGCTTAAACAAGATCGGCCTGGGCCCCGGCGGATTCGGCGGCAAGATGAGCGTCATGGGCGTAAACATCGAGCAGGCTGCAAGACATCCTGCGACTCTTGCAATGGGTCTTTCCACGGCCTGCTGGGCACACAGGAGAGCGATGATAAGGATCGCCCCCGACATGTCCTATGAGTTCGTAACGCACAAGGGGGTAACATTATGAGCGCTTTTAACACATTCGAATTTACGACTCCTCTTACGGATGAGGATATAAAGAAAGTCCATATCGGCGATGTTATCTACCTTACGGGTGACGTAGTAACCGGAAGGGACGATGTCCATCACAGAGTGGTCAAGGACAACAGGGAAGTTCCCGTTGATCTTAAGGGAAAGGCTGTCTTCCACGCCGGCCCCATCATGAAGAAGATCGGCGAGGACAAGTTCAAGGTCGTATCGGTAGGACCCACGACTTCCATGAGAATGGAAAGCGCCGAAGCCGAGTTTCTGGAGAAGACAGGCGTTAAGATAATCATCGGCAAGGGCGGCATGGGACCCAAGACCACACAGGGCTGCATCGATAACTGCGCTGTCCATACGATCTTCCCCGGCGGCTGCGCGGTAGTCGCGGCAGAAGAAGTCCTTGATGTGGAAGGCGTCGAGTGGGCTGACCTGGGCATGCCCGAAGCGATGTGGAAACTTAAGGTCAAGGGCTTCGGTCCCCTTATCGTCTCCATCGATTCATACGGCGGCAATCTCATCGAAGACAACAAAGTCCTCTTCAATCAGCGTAAAGAAGAAGCATTGGAAGGACTTAAGGGCAAGCTCGATTTCCTTCACTGATAAAAGACATGAAAGCCTTACCCTGCGCAGCGGAACTTGCAAAAAAATATACGGGATTCCTTTTCGATCTGGACGGAACCCTGCTTGATTCCATGCATGCCTGGGTCAAGGCCGACGAGTCTTTCCTTGGCAGCCGCGGATTTGAAGTCACGCCCGATTACACGGAATTCGTAAAGACGAATTCTGCCGAAAAATCTGCCCTTTACACGATCGAAAGATTTAATCTCGACATGACTCCCGGTGAAGTAATAAACGAGTGGCTGGATTTCGTAAAAGATGAATATGCCCACAGGATAAAACTAAAAGAAGGAGCGGGGGAATTCTTAAGGCAGGCAAATGATCTCGGCATCAAGCTCGGCGCCGCGACCGCACTCGATGAAGGCAACGCATTGTCGGCTCTTAAAAACAATAACATCTTCGATTATTTCGGAAAAGTATATACACTCTCCGAACACGGCAAGGATCCCGCATTTGATTCCGACAAGACAAAACCGGATTTTTATCTTTCGGCAATAAGAGCTTGCGGCATCGAAGATGATCCTTCGAAGATACTTGTTTTCGATGATATTCCCGACGCTTTGAAAGCCGCGAAAAAAGCAGGCTTTGCAGTGTGCGGAGTCTACGATAAAGTCGGCACGGGAAACATGTCGGATCTTGATTTTTGTGACTACTCGATATTATCGTTTCCCATATCGTAATGTTTTATTATTCCTTCATTAATAGTTTTGCAAAACAAACCTGTGATAATATTATTGGGAATATTCCTGTAAGATAAATCGGAGGGCTTAAAGGAGTGTCACGGGGTAACGGCAGATCTATCCTTTCCGGGAAGGCAATATACTTCATCACAATGATCTTTTTGACATTGGGTTTTGTCGCGCTTCTCGCACTCCACTGCGTGTTAAGGAATGACAATTATTCCATCATATTCCTCTTCCTTACGATGCTCGTTTCCTTTGCCATAAACCTTCTTTACGACAAGTTCGGATTCTATGCATCTTTTGCTCTCAACTTCATCCAGTCCATGATATATATCTACGAGATCGCAACGCAGGGCAAGAGCACTTCGCGCGTTCTCCTCGTCGGCACATTCCTCATCATGATAATCAACCTCGCATTGCAGTTCTACCGGGTACATATCCTGTCCCAGGCAACGAATGAAAGAGAGAAGAATAAGAAACTCAGATCCGATGAGATCTCCCGTTCATTGGAGCAGGACATGAACGAGCGTCCTTCGCTCATCACCAATTACACCAATGCCACCAAGAACGGATCTTCGGTATACGACTATTCCGTCATGCCTCATCTGGATCCCTTAACGACCCTGCCCGGCCGCGACATGGTCCGCGACAAGATCGACCGCATGATCATGGGATCGACGGGTTCAGTCAAGAACGACAACACATCATATACGACCGATTCCAAATTCATGGTCATCTACCTTTCGGTCGATAACGCATCGAAACTTGCTGACTGCACGGGCAACTGCAACATGGATCTTTTCATACAGAATATCTCACACAGATTGAGAGAAGCCTGTGACCCCTCCGATATGCTCGCAAGAGCAAACGATGCCCAGTTCATCATCCTGTCGAAAAGGATCCTTTCGGAAGATAAGCTCGAATCATATATCGATAAACTTACGAACAGGATCCTCCGCGCTCTGCGCGCCGGTCTTGATTCGCTCCCCGCAGTCATCTCGTACGGCACGGCTTCCTATCCTGCGCAGGGCAGGGACGGCGGCGCCCTGATAAATCATGCGGAAATGAACAGGACGATCTGTTACGACAATACCGATAAGGTAAGTTATCCTTCGAGCACAAAAGATACAAAGCCCAAGGCCTCCGCCTCATCGGGCTCCTTCTCCTTCGAAGGAATGTCAAGAGATGAGATCATATCCGTTTTCGAGGAAGCGATCTCTTCAGGCAATCTCTATATGTCCTATCAGCCCTACTATACCAACGAGAGAAAGCTCAAGGGCATAGAAGCCTTCCTGAGACTGCGCATAGGAAATGAGCTCGTTCCTCCCCCGATCTTCCTCGCTGCCGCAGAGCACGCAGGTTACATGAACAGGATCAGTTCTTTCTCACTTGAAGAAGCATTGGGCGTCATTGCCCGCGCAAACGAGAAGGTTCAGGACTTGAGTCTCAATCTTAACATCTCCGCTTCGCAGTTCTCGCTGCCTGATTTCATATCCCAGTTCAACAATGCGGTATCCAATTCGGATGCATCGATCGCAAGCCTTGTCCTGGATGTCCCGGAATCCACGCTCGTTTCTGAACTCGATACAATAAGGAATACGATCGAAAAGCTGTCGGGCATGGGCGTCAGGATGGCTCTCAACAATTTCGGATCGGGTTATTCTTCTTTCAATACGATCCCTCTTCTTCCGATCTCGGTGGTCAAGCTCGATCCTTCTTTCACATCGAACATACCTTCAAGAGCCGATGCAAGGATCCTCACATCCTCGGTCATCTCCGTCCTTCATGACATAGACATATCCGTCTGCGCCACCGGCATCGAAAACGCCGATCAGTACAGCTACCTTTCGGGCGCAGGCTGTGATTATTTCCAGGGAACATACATGTCTGAGGAAGTAAGAGGCGACCGCTTTATCGCATCACTTTCCTGACATATCAGATATATCCCGATTCGGTAAGAACGCGCGCAAGGCGCGCCACGGGAAGCCCTACGACATTGAGATAATCCCCGTCTATCTTTTCAACGAGAAGAGCTCCTTTGGTCTGGATCCCGTAGCCTCCCGCTTTGTCATAAGGATCGGGGGAATCTATATATTCATCTATCTTCTTTTCCATGTAAGGGTCAAGATCGTAAAATCTTACTTTGGTCTCTTCGGTAAATGAGATCACATCATCGCCTCTGACGACCGCCACTCCCGTGGCAACGATATGTTCTATTCCCGCGAGCATCGTAAGCATCTCTTTTGCTTCATCCCGGTCCTGGGGTTTTCCCAGGATCTTACCGTTTGCTATGACGGAAGTATCTGCTCCGATAACGACATCTCCGGGATGGTCCTTTGCCACGGCCAGAGCCTTTTCAAGAGCCAGCTTTTCACTTACCGTCAGAGGGTCTTGGCCTGTGAGTGAATCTTCTATTGCGCGCTCATCAATATCGGCGGCTTCGATATCAAAACCGCCGACAATGAGATTCATTAATTCCTTGCGTCTCGGAGAGAGACTGGCGAGGATCAGTTTCATCTTTTATCTTCTCCTCCGAAGTTATCAAGATCGTCAAGATCAAGAAGGAGCTCATCGGGATCTTCGATCGGAGGCATCGTCTCCCAGATGGGCCTTGTCATGGTAGGCAAGGTATCGGGATCCGTATCTCCCTCGCTGATCTCTTCAAGCACTTCTTCTTCAGGAGATATTTCGATATCTTCAGATCCTGTATCTTCTGTCTCTTCTTCGATCACTTCCGTGATCTCTTCTGCCTCAAAAGTTCCTTCAACGGCATCTTCGATGACTTCTTCCGTCTCCGAAACAGCATCTGCTGCCTCTTCGATCTCTTCATCGATGATCACAGTCTCTTCATCAACTTCCAAAACAACTTCGTCAGAGATCTCATCTATAGTTTCGTCTATCTCTCCTTTGACTTCATCCGATGTTTCTTCCAAGATCTCTTCGGCCATATCTTCGACCGTTTCTTCCGCAGCTTCTTCCACGACAAATCCGGCTGCGTCTTCTGCTTCTTCCGTTAATTCGGATACGGCTGTTTCTTCTGCTTCTTCGATTATTTCTTCGACTGTTTCTTCTGCCGTTTCTTCCACTGAAACTTCTTCGGCGATCTCTTCAGTTATTTCCTCAACAGTTTCTTCAACATCTTCTTCTGCTTCGGCAATGATCTCCTCGGCTGCTTGTGTTTCTTCAACTGCTTCTTCTGCAGTCTCTTCTGCTTCGGAAACAACATCTTCTACTGTTTCGGCAGGAGCTTCTTCCGTTATTTCTTCTACAACTTCGGAGACTTCTTCTTCAACAGTTTCGTCTTCAGGAATCTTCTCGTCTTCGGATTCTTCCTTCTCTTCTTCTTTCTTGATCTCAACCTTGCCTTCGGCTACGCCCTTTGTGAAGAAAGTCGTTCTTGAAGCAGTAAATCTATTCACTTTTACTTCTTCCTCGGCTTCTTCCTTCTTGTCGTCTGCCTTGGCTTCCTCTGCCTTCGCTTCCTTGGCGGCTTCCGATGCCTTTCTTGCGGCAACAATGGCAGCCGTCGCCGAACCTCTCTCAGCAGGGCCCGCAGCAGTATCGGCAGCGATGTCAGCCATTGAAAGTTCAGGCATGGTTCCCGTCTTAAGGAAGTCTATGCTGTCGCTGATCGACTGACTGAAATCAACATTGCCGTCGTTCATGTACATTGCACCGGTACCGTCGTATTTCTTCTCCTGGTTATCCTGGAACAATGCATAAACATGCTTCGGGTTATCCTTGTGAGTCCTTCTGTAATAAGCATCCACGAACTTGGACAAAGGTCTGCTCATGAGGAAACGGGATGCAGTCTTGATAGGTGCATCGATTCCCTCGACCTCGTTGACCTTTTCGAAAAACTCCATACTGGTCTTGTATTCACCGCTGATGATGTAACCTGATCCCGGCTCTCCTTCTTCAGTCAGGGCAACCATGGCATTGGCCACGTCTCTGACGTCAACGAAGGCATGTCCGCCGCCCTTAACGGGGTGAACACCCTTCAGGTAACTGTTGAGGATCTTGTTGATCTCATAGTCCTGGGAATAACCGGGACCGATGATGAACGTCGGCAATACCATTACGGCATTAAGTCTGTTGAGAGCAACTTTCTCCAGGATGTATGCGGCAGCTTCCGCCTTGGTCTTGGCATAGTCACCTTCAGCCTTGTTTCTGTCAAAATGGATGGATACTCCTTCACCCTTGACGGATGAATCGAGAGCATATGCCGAACCCAGGAAGACCAGTCTTCCGACCTTTCTCTTAAGGCACATGTCAACAATGTTCTGTGCGCCCGTTACATTTACTCTTCTCATTATGAGATTGCTTTCGGGGGACATCGAGATATATTCGTCCGCATGGATCAGGACCGAATGTCTCGGATCTTCAAGATCAAAGAAATCCATCATGGACTCTTTGTCGGTTGATATTCCGTAGCATATCTTGAGATTTGCATCCAGATAGTCCGATACGTCTGCCTTTTCTGACATCAATATACGGACCTTCGCGCCTTGTTCAAGGAGCATGCCTATAATCAGTTTGCCGAGAGCGCCGGCACCACCTGTTACCAGATATTCAGAATACATACGCCGTCCTCCGATCTTGATCAGATGCAGACGGGAACCGCCTACACTGACGGATTATGTATATTTTACCACGCTTTAAACAGCTGTTGAAAGCCTCAAATCAATATTTCATTAACTAAATGTAAATCTTTGTGTTGACAAATCCCCTGCTTCGGTTTATCCTTGTGCTTAACTTCATATCATAAAGGCTTTGACGAAGAAGGTCGGTGAAGTGCAATTCTCACAGAGAGCCGCGGCATGCTGAGATGCGGCAGA
>JAIKVV010000044.1 GCA_024685385.1 Saccharofermentans sp.
TCTCGTTGTCATACCAGGAAACTACCTGTACCTGATATGTGTCGTCGTCGATCTTCGCTACCATTGTCTGAGTTGCGTCGAAGATGGAGCCGTGTGTTTCGCCGACGATGTCGGAGGAAACGATCGGATCTGTGTTGTATCCGAAGGAAGCGGACTCTTTAGCCTTCATAGCTGCGTTTACGGACTCGACTGTAACGTCTTTGCCCTTAACGACTGCAACGAGGATAGTTGTGGAGCCTGTCGGAACGGGAACTCTCTGAGCGGAGCCGATGAGCTTGCCGTTGAGTTCGGGGATTACGAGGCCGATAGCCTTAGCTGCGCCCGTGGAGTTGGGAACGATGTTGCATGCAGCAGCGCGCGCACGGCGAAGGTCGCCTTTTCTGTGCGGACCGTCGAGGACCATCTGGTCGCCCGTGTAAGCGTGGACTGTCGTCATGATACCGCTCTGGATGGGAGCGTAGTCGTTGAGAGCCTGAGCCATGGGAGCGAGGCAGTTTGTTGTGCAGGAAGCAGCGGAGATGATCTTGTCATCTGCTGTAAGTGTCTCATGGTTAACGTTGAAAACGATCGTAGGGAGATCGTTGCCTGCAGGAGCAGAGATAACAACCTTCTTAGCGCCGGCGTTGATGTGAGCCATGGACTTCTCTTTGGATGTATAGAAACCTGTGCACTCGAGAACAACGTCTACACCGAGCTCGCCCCAAGGGCAATTGTTAGCATCGGACTCTTTGTAGATCTTGAGTGTCTTGCCGTCTACTGTGATTGTGTTAGCTTCGTCATCAGAAGTAACTGTGTGCTTGTTCTCGCCGATAACGCCAGCGTAACCGCCCTGAGCTGTATCATACTTCAGGAGATGAGCGAGCATGGAAGGCTTTGTAAGATCGTTGATAGCAACAACCTCATAACCCTCTGCACCAAACATCTGACGGAATGCGAGACGACCGATACGACCGAAACCGTTGATTGCAACTTTTACTGCCATATGAAAATTCCTCCTAAATTCCCGCGCGGGGATTAATAACTTATTTGTGCTTTTTTTGCACCGAACAAATATTACAACAGGATTACCTTATGTGCAACAAAACAAATTGTAAAAAAATAAGGCTTTTTAAAACGATTTATCATTTAATATGCATTGCCCTTGCAAATGAAAATTATTTGCTTGCCCGGAAAGCTGTTCAGCCGGGGAATCTGGCTACCGCCCTCTTGATGGCAATGCCATCGTCGGCAAACTTCTGCTCGAACTCGGTCCTTATGTTGTCCTTGTCGAATTCGCTGTTATGCAGATCGTATGTCACATCGGAAACTTCCATGCCGGAGATCTTGAATTCCTCGAGCGAAAAGTCAAACAGCTCGGTGTTGTCCGTCTTGAAGGCGAGCTTAGCGCCGGGCTTTACGAAAGTCTTGTATCTTGTAAGGAAATCCCTGTAGGTAAGGCGTCTCTTAGGCTTGTTCTGGCGGGTCCAGGGGTCGCAGAAATTGATGAAGACCCTGTCCACCTCGTCCTTCTCGAAAAACTCTTCTATCAAGCCGATGTCCTGCTTTACGAAAAAGATGTTCTTGAGGCCCAGCTCCTTGGACTTTTCGATCGCAGCAAGGATTACGGAAGGCTCGCGCTCGAAAGCAACATAGAGCACATCCGGATTAAGTGCTGCCTGTTCCGTGGCAAACTTGCCCTTTCCGCAGCCCAACTCGAGCCAGAGCTCGCAGTCAGATGGCATGGAACAAGCCCCGCGCCAGTTGCCCTTGTTGTCTGAAGGATTATCGAACCAGTATTCGTGAGCGCGCTCCATCCTCTCGGGAAGGTGGCGCTTCGTACGCATTCTTGCCATATCAGATGATCTTCTCTTCGAACTTCCTGCCGCCTAAGACATGGAAATGAACATGCATTACGGACTGGCCGGCATCGGCGCCGCAGTTGTTGATAACGCGGAATCCGGTGTCTGTTCCCTCAACTTTGGCAACCTCGGCGATGGCATCAAAGACTGCTGCAGCGTAAGTGCCGTCGTCATTCTGAGCCATATCGACTATGTTGTCGAAGTGCTTTCTGGGGATCACCAGATCGTGGACCGGAGCCTGGGGATTCAGGTCGCGGATAGCGATCACATATTCGTCTTCGTATACTTTGGTCGAAGGGATCTTGCCCTCGACGATATCACAGAAAATGCACATATCAGCCTCCGATCTGATCGTTGATGACGCTCTTTGCAGTGTTGAGAGCATCTTCTAACTTGGATACGTCCTTGCCGCCTGCCTGGGCCATGTCGGGACGTCCTCCGCCACCGCCGCCTGCTGCCTTGGCTGCCTCACGGATGATGTTGCCGCAGTGGATGCCCTTGGCAACTGCGTCCTTATCAGCCATAGCTACGAAGAGGATCTTGGAATCACCCTTGCCTGCGAGGAAAACTACGGAAGGCTTTAATCTGTCGCGGATCTTGTCGCCCGTGTCACGGAGCTCGCCCGCATCAGTTACGGGGCACTCAGCAACTACGACCTTGACGCCGCCGATGTCCATTGCGGACGCTGCGCAGTCTGCCGCGAAGTCACCTGCAGCAGCCTTCTTGCCTGCTTCGATCTCTTTTTCGAGAGCCTTGACCTGACTTGTCAAAGACTCGCACTTATTGAGGATCTGGTCATGGGATGCCTTGAGGGTTGAAGCGATGCCTGCGATAAGTTCGCGGTCTGCTTTATTCATCTCATAGCACTTTTCACCCGTTACGGCCTCGATTCTCCTTGTGCCTGCAGCGATGCCGGACTCGGATACGATACGGAACTGGCCGATCCTGCCGGAGCTCTTAAGGTGGGTACCGCCGCAGAATTCCATATCGAACATCTTGTCGCCTTCGCCTACGGATACGACTCTTACGACATCTCCGTACTTCTCGCCGAAGATGGCCGTTGCGCCGAGCTTTCTTGCTTCCTCAATGGGGAGGACCTGAGTGATGACGGGAAGATCTTCGAGTATTACTTCGTTGACCATGGCTTCGACCTTGGCGATCTCTTCAGCTGTCATTGCCTGGAAGTGATTGAAGTCGAATCTCAGACGGTCAGAACCGACATAAGAACCTGCCTGATCGACCTGGTCACCGAGGACCTTCTTGAGAGCCGAGAGCAGGATGTGTGTTGCTGTGTGGTTCCTTGCGATCGAAAGTCTTGTCTTCTTATCAACTTCGATAGTTACTGTGGAGCCTGCTGTGACAGTACCCTTGACCACCTTGAGTGTGTGGAGGTACTTGCCCTGTGCATCCTTATCAACAGAGATAACATCTGCTTCAAAATCAGATGTATAGATCTTACCTTCATCGTGGATCTGACCACCCATCGTAGCGTAGAGAACTGTCTTGTCGCAGATGGTGATGATGTCGTCACCTTCGGAAGCGCTGTCTGCTTTCCGGAGGTTGCCTTCCGTATCAGCCTTCAGGATGTAGATGACCTTTGACTCGCACTTGAGGTTATCGTAACCGTCGTAATCTGTAGCATTGGGATCAGATGCAACTTCCTCGGGAATAACATTTGTTCCGAGAACGAGATCGTCCTTGGACTTGGTAGCTGCTCTTGCAGTCTCCTTCTGCTTTTCCATCGAAGCCTTGAAGCCTTCCTCATCAACAGTGAGGCCTTCTTCTGCAGCCATCTCGACAGTGAGCTCTATAGGGAATCCGAATGTATCGTAAAGATAGAAAGCTGACTCGCCGTCGATCTCCTTGGAGGCTGCCTTGTTCTTGTCATCCAGAATCTTCTTGAATTCCTTGATGCCGTTCTCAAGTGTGCTCTCGAATCTTGCGATCTCCTTGTCGAGTTCGTTAAGGATGAACTCGCGGTTCTTTGCAAGGAGAGGATAGCTGTCATCGTAAACACTGTCGATATAGATCTTTGCAACGCCGAGGATCTGCTCTGTGGACATTCCGAGTGTCCTTGCGTGTCTTACGGCACGTCTGATGAGACGTCTTAAGACATAGCCTGCACCTGCGTTGGAAGGAACGAGCTTGGCGGAATCGCCGATCAGCATAACGCCGGTACGGATGTGGTCAGCGAGGACTCTCATCGATCTTGTAAGCTTCTCATCCTGATCGTACTTTGTGCCTGAAGCATTCTCGATATAAGCGATGGCATCTGTAAAGAGGTCTGTCTTGTAAACATCCTTTGTTCCGTTAAGGAAAGCAAGGATTCTCTCGAGGCCCCAGCCCGTATCAACGTTCTTCTGCTTGAGCGGTGTGAGGTGACCATCCTGGTGCTTCTCATACTGCATGAAAACGTCGTTACCGATCTCTGTGTATTTTCCGCATGAGCATCCCGGGCCGCAGTCGGGGCCGCAGTCGGGTACATCTGCGATATAGAACATCTCACTGTCCGGACCGCAGGGACCATACTCAAGTCCCCACCAGTTATCGTCTGCGCCGAGATAGTAGATGTTCTCGGGCTTGAATCCGGATGCGATCCTGTACTGCGCACCTTCCTCATCCCTGGGAGCATTCTCATCGCCTGCGAAAACAGTTGCCGCAAGGTGGTCGTTATCAAATCCGAACACACCGGTAAGGAGCTCGTAACTCCACTTGCATCTGTCTTCCTTGAAGTAGTCACCGAGGCTCCAGCTTCCCATCATCTCGAAGAAAGTAACGTGGCTCCTGTCGCCTACGGAATCGATATCGTTAGTACGGACACAACCCTGAACATTGCAGAGCCTGGTTCCCATGGGGTGCTTCTCTCCGAGGAGATAAGGCATAAGAGGCTGCATTCCGGCTACGTTGAACAAGACGCCGGTAGAACCGTCAGATACCAGTGATACGGCACCTACATCAACATGGCCTCTCTCAATGTAAAAATCCTTCCAGGTCTTCCTGAGCTCTTTAGAAGTAAACTGTCTCATTCGGTGATGCTCCTCAAAATAAATATAAACTCGTGAAATTATAAATCGAAAAGCAATTCAATGCAACGAATATCACAAAGCTTTCCTTGCATTTTCGAGATATGCGATGTATTTGTCCCTGACAGGACCCTCGCCGACAGTAAGTTTTATGCCGGGGACAGTGCCTGCCTGGAAGAGGTAGGAATAGAAGGTCGGAACATCCGCGGTCTCTGCGATGACTGTGAGTTCGCCCGATTCGAGTCTGGAATCGCTCACGATCCTCTTTATGTTCAGATGGTCGGAGAGGATATTGTAGGCGCGTAAGACCTCCTTCTTGGGGACGGCTTCCGGAAGGGCCTTACCGTCCGCTTCAAAGCTTAACATTATAGCGACTTCCATTACTTCTTCAGACGAGAAGGCGTTGACGGAATTTCTTATGATGTTGTCTATGGCCTTCTTCCTGTCATTGGCATTGGAAAAGCCGCGGAACTTGCCGTGGCGGTTAAAGGAAGTTGAATCGATCCTGTCTATCCTGAACCTCCTGATGGCATTTTCTATGGGCTTGCCGGTCCCTTCGATCCTGTCGTAGATGGCGTTGTCCACCGCTATCAGATAGTAGGTGTTATTGCTCCAGTCCAAAGCGAGAGGGGATACTTCCCTTTTCTCCTTGAAAGCGGGAGCGGAGCCCAGTTTATAGCCGTAATTGAAGGAGATGACGCACTTATCATTGATGCAGGAACGGAAGTTATTGAGCAGGGCCGTAAGCCTTGCGGAATACTTGTGGTCACGGCGGACAAGGGATACGGTGTTGCCGGCATCGCCGAAATAAGACGGATATAGTTCCATGATCTTATCTGCGATCCCGCTGTCAGTGAAAGCCGTCGTATTTACCGCATCCACAAGGAGTTTGGCCTCATCGACCGTTATCTGGGATTCGAGTTCGCTGACCTTGTATCTCTTCTTCTCCTTATAGATCCAGTCGTAATCGGAGCCGTTCTTTATCTTGCCGGTTACCCTCATGAATTCGTTGAGCCTGTCGATGTCGGAATATATGGATTTGCGCTCGAAGCGGTAGCCTGTTTCCTTCTCCAGAATGTCCAGCAGTTCGTTCATGCTGACAGAGGATTCAAAGTCGTAAGGATTAAGCTTTGTCATGAAAAAATCGTAGAGAAAAAGGATCTTGATCTTGCTCAGTTCACAGTTAGCCATAAGGGTCTCCTCCATGATTTATTTGTCCCGTTAATAGGACTCATAACACAAGTTTCCGACAAGATAAGATACATGTCAATAGCAATAAAAGTATTATTTAAAAACAAGCCCGACCGTGATAGAATGGTAAGGCTCGCAATAAAGAAAATATTAATCAGGGGGCTCTCAATGAAGATTTTCGACAATGCGGCATGTGCCGCTGCAGATATACTTATCCCGCAATCAACATGCGACCTTACAAAATGGGCAGTAGTTGCCTGCGACCAGTTTACATCTGACAGGGAATACTGGGACGATGTTTACAAAATAGCAGGCGATGCTCCTTCCACGGCCAAGCTCATCCTTCCCGAAGCTTATCTTGAAGATGACGGTAAGGAAGAAAGACTTGCGTCCATAAGGAAGACAGCAGATCAGTACTTAGGCGACGGAACTTTCCGCGAACTTAAGGATTCGTTCATACTGGTCGACAGATCTTCTCCCGCAACGCCTTCCCGCAAGGGTCTGGTGCTTGCTCTGGATCTGGAAGAATACGATTACGATCCCGCCAAGAAGTCACGCTGCAAAGCGACGGAAGGCACGGTCATCTCCAGGATCCCTCCGAGGATCAAGATAAGGAGCAACTGCCCCATCGAGCTTCCTCACGTAATGCTCCTGATCGACGACCCCAAGGATACAGTCATCGAAGCTGCATTTGCAAAGGCGGCAGAAGAAGGTCTTGAAGTCATCTACGATACTCCCCTCATGAAGGATTCCGGCAGCATCAAGGGCATCGCAGTCCCTTGTGATTCCGCTACCGGAAAGATAATAACCGAAGGCCTTGCGGCTCTGCCCGAAGGTCCGGAAGACATTTTATATCTTGTCGGCGACGGCAATCATTCCCTCGCATCAGCCAAGGCTCACTGGGACAATGTCAAAGCAGGTCTCACGGAAGAGGAAAGAAAAGACCATCCCGCAAGATTTGCTCTCACGGAAGTCGTTAACATCCACGACAAGGGACTTGCTTTCGAGCCCATCCACAGGATTGTTTTCGGCATATCCGCTGATGACCTCATCGCCAAAGCTTCTGATTATTTCGGCTGTGACGGCAAAGAGGGCGATGTATCCTTCACCGTAACAGACGGTGTTAACGATAAGACATTCTCCATCCCCAATCCGCCCCATTCCCTGGCGGTAGGATGCTTAGGTCTCTTCCTCGATGACCTCTGCTCCAAGGATGACAAGATCAAAGTCGATTACATACACGGCGAAGAAGAAGTCAGGAGCCTGGCTTCCTCTGATGCAGCCGGCGTCTTCCTCCCCGGCATCTCGAAAGATACATTTTTCGATACCGTAAGATGCGAGGGCGTATTTCCCCGCAAGACATTCTCCATGGGCCATGCCTTTGAGAAGAGATTCTACATGGAAGCAAGGAAGATCGTACCCTGATGAAAAAGAGCGTCTGTATAATCGGAGCGGGACTGTCGGGTCTCACATGCGGCGCAAGGCTCGCGGGCGCGGGCTTTGATGTCATCGTGCTCGAAGAGAACACTTCCCCGGGAGGGCTCCTCTCAGTAACCAGAATAGGCAACGAATACTTAGAGCTCGTCCCCCATCACTTGAGGAAGAGCGACAAGGCTCTGCTGCAGCTTACGCGTGACATGAAAGTCTCCAATAAGATAGAATGGTTCGATTCGACCTGGTACGGCAAAGCCGCCCACAGGAAGGTCGGCTATTTCACCGAAGGCTTTGTCTGCCTTACGAGAAGCCTCATGCAGGAGATTACGGACAACGGCGGAAGGCTCATGTTTTCCGAGACAGTTACCGAGATCCAAAGAAATGAAGACGGCAGATACAACACCGTCTGCGTAATGCCGGATTCCACAGTCCATAACCATGTATCCGATATCGTCATATTCACGGGCTCCACGAGAACATTCACCAATGTTTCGCACGGACTTCCGATCGACATGGACATGAGGGATTCCATAATGGACATCACTTATACTGCATCGATCACGGCCATGCTGGTCCTTAAGAAGAAATATTCCGAAGTTTACTACCAGAGCCTGCACGACCGCGACAACATACCTTTTTCGAGGATAGTAAACCACAGCAACTGCTTCGGTTCGAGAGGCTACGGCGGCAACGTCGTCTATCTCACCGGCGAATGCCTGGTCTCCGACCCCATCTGGATCGAAGATGATGCATCCATCATGAGCGACTTCTTCGCAGGCTTCAGGCACATCTATCCCAACATAAGAAAATCCGACATCAAGGCATGGCGCGTCACCAAGACAAGATATGCGGGCTTCGGCAAATACCCGCCCCAGGACCTCACCTGCCCCATGGAAGGACTCTATGTCTGCGCATCCGCGCTGTCCAAGTTCGGCACGACGGATGAGCCTGCCAACAGGATGGATCCCACGGTCAATCTTGCCAACGGCATCTGCGCCAGGATCATCGAAAACTATAAGAGCGAAGAAGACTTCGTTAGCGACAGCGTCGTCACGCCCATAACCGGCGCCGAGGAAGCTGCCACAGAAGGAGACATCTCATGAGAAAAAGCTCAGGAACAAGCAACACATCGATATCGAATCCCGCTGACAACAATTCCCCTTTAAGATATCTCATGCTCCTTGCCCCCTTCCTCGTTATCCTCATCGCAGGACTTCCGACGGTAGGGTCATCCGAAGCTCTTTATGTGCTCTTATGGTATGCGATACTCTTCATATTCGCGCTCGTCATGCTCCCCGTGGCATTCAAGATCTTTGCATCTTTCGGAAGCGGCGGATTCATGGCATCCAGGGTCATGGGACTCGTCACCGTATCCCTTGTCGTCTGGACTCTTTCTTACATGAAGATCTTCCGCTTCAATTATGTTTTCGTCCTGATCGCGATCGTCCTGGTCGCATTCTTATGCTATTTCCCGAAAAGCCTGCGGGCGGCTCTCATAAAGAAACTCGAAGAGCCTTATCTCATCGAGAGGATCGTCATTGAAGAGACTGTCTTTGCAATAGTCCTCGTTATCTTATGCTACTTTAAGGGCTTCACTCCCGCGATCAACGGCGAAGAGAAGTTCATGGACTATGCATTCATCATGTCGATGCTCAGGAACTCCGAGCTTCCCGCCAGGGACATGTGGCTCTCCGGTTATCCCATCAACTACTACTACTTCGGCCAGTTCATCTGGGCCATGGTGATAAAGCTTTCCTGCATAAAGCCTTCTATTGCTTATAACATCTCTCTTTGTTCGACCATCGCCATTTCATTCGGCATGTGCTTCTCCTTCGGCAAGATCCTGATCGAGGGCGCACAGATGAACGGCTATCACAAGAACAGGCTCATAGGATACGTCACGGGTCTTCTTGCAGGTCTTTCGACTATCTTTTTCGGAAACTCGCATTCCTTCTTCTACGATACTAACGGCGGCGGCAACGGTCTTCTCAAGTTCCTCGGGGACCTGGGCCTTGAAGTCGGCGACACTGATAATTTCTGGTATCCGGATTCCACCAGGTACATCGGCTGGAATCCCCAGATCACAACAAACGGCGGCGACATGACCATAGAAGAATTCCCCTTCTATTCATTCCTCATAGGAGACCTTCATGCGCATGTCATTTCCATGATGACGGTACTCTTGATAGCCATGATCATGTTTGCGCTCGTCATCTCTTCAAGGACGCCGCAGACCACGATAAAGCATCTTGACATCAAGAACGGAAGATTCCCCAAGGAAGAATACAAGGTCCTCCTTACTCCGCACCTAGTCATCGCGGCAGTATTGCTTGGCGTATCACAGATGACAAACTACTGGGATTTCCTGATCTATTTCATCTTCTGCTCGATGGCTCTCCTTGTTGCCAACACCAGAAAGACAGATAAGTTCTCGACAGTTCCCTCGGCTGTCATTTTCACGGGGAACATAATAGCGATACTTGCCGTATATCTTGTTTTCGGCAACAACGTGCTCGCCCATGTGGCAGTCCAGTCTATCGTCCTGATAATATCCTACATCCTTGCGGGCATGTTCCCGTCCGCCCTGTCAAGGACTTCATTCGGGATGAGCTTCCTCTTCGTCGTATCTCACATCGTGGCGATGCCTTTCAACCTGAACTTCGACATGATCTCCAATGCCCTGGGCAAGGTCAAGAACCGCTCATCCCTCTTCCAGATCCTGATACTCTGGTTTACGCACTTCATCATCTGCATCACATTCATTGTCATCACGATAATCTTTAAGAACATCCAGGCCGGTTCTTCCGGAAGAAAGCAGAAGAAAGCCGGCAAGGCAGCAGTGGCAGATGACGGACTTAACAGGATGAATCCCGTGGCTTCATTCATCTCCGACCGCAACATCGTCGACGTCTTCATCTGCGGCATGATCTTCGTCGCGCTCCTCCTCATAATCGCTCCCGAGATCTTCTATGTAAGGGATATCTATACTGCAGGATACTTAAGGGCCAACACGATGTTCAAGTTCTGCTTCGCGGCATTCATAATGCTTTCTGTTGCAATGAGTTATGCCGTCATGAGGCTCTTCTGGATCGTAACGAAGAAAGGCACATACAGCCTTGCCTGCCTGATCCTCGCCTGGGTCTTCATAGCGCTCATGTTCATCCCCGCCCACTATACGGGAACGGCTCTCACGCAGCGCTGCGGTGAGATCAAGAAAGAAAACTACCAGGGCCTTGACGGCGTCGCATACATTGACTATTACTCCAGTGATTTTAGCTACATCGAAGGCGAAGGAAACCTCATCTCATACAGGGACTGCATCGACTGGTTCAATCAGAATGTCAAAGGGTCTCCCGTCATCTGCGAAGGTTACGGCGTAAGCTACAAGGACTATAACATCGTATCCGCATACACGGGTCTTCCGACCGTCATAGGCTGGGAGGGACACGAATGGCTCTGGCGCTTCAAGGGCGTCATCAACAAAGAAAAGGACATCCTGGAATCAGATCCCGATAACGATGTCTGGAAGACTTACCTCTTCCCCCGCCACGCTGATGTTGACATCATCTACATGAGCGAAGATGTTGACGAGATAAAGGAGGTCATCGATAAATACAATATCGAATACATAGTATTGGGTAACATCGAATACAAGATCTACGATCTCGATAACACGGAAACGCTGCTTAAACTCTGCGACGTCGCATTCAGCTCCGAAAACCTGAATGTCTTCAAGGTCAAAAAGTCTTAAGTTAAGTCAGCAGACATAAAGAGATAAGACTTCCCTGCCGCCGTTGATGAAAACTTCTACGGTCCCTACATCTTCCAGGACCCTGATCTCGGGTTCATAAGCATAGGGGATGGATCTTAAGGTCTTGTTTTCGAACCTTATATTGAGCCTGCCTTTTTCATATTCAACGAAAGTGCTCTCCTTCTTTGCCAGGAATTCCACTTCTTCTGCGGGTATCAAAGTAAGATTGCCCTTAAGGTCGAAAGAGATCTGCCTGGGCGCGGTGAAACAAGCCGTATTATTCCTGTTATCGTACATCCAGGCTGTCTGTATGCGCCTTCCGTCAGGCGTAAGACAGGTCCTCGCGGACTCCACTGCGCTGCCGGTCTCGATCGCAAAGAAGTCCGAATCCGGAGTGAACTTATAACCGTCGAAATCACCCGTGCGGTATAAGATCTTGTGAGGCATCGCGCGGGCTGTCTGCACCGCAAGCACCCACTGGCCGTCCTCCGAAAAGAGCTCCGGCATCTCACCGCAGGACCAGGACGCTTCGGGGATATCTGCTGCAACCCCCTTATATTCCCAGTTCGTAAGGTCATCCGAATCAAATATCACGACTCTTCCCCTGCCTTCATCGGATGCGCAGGCGATCAGTTTATACTTGCCTTCGTATTCGAAAACATAAGGATTCCTCATGTATCTTTTATCTTCGAAAGGAGATATCAGATCTTCTTTCATTACCCTATCTTCGAAAAGATATCCGTCATCTGACACTGCGCAGTTTATGTATTCCGATCCGTCTTTTTCGCCCGTATAAAAGAGCCATAGCCTGCCCATGGCGCTGACGGCGCAGCCGGGCTTTATCCCGACGGGGTCGCCTTCTGAAGGCGAAAGTACAATGTCCTTTTCTTCCCAGTCCAGGAAATCCTCCGTGACTATGTGACCCATGTGGAGGGGACCATAGTGGGGATTATCGGGATTCGTTCCGAAGAAGATATGGTAAAGCCCCCCGAAGTAAACAAAACCCGAGGGGCATCCTATCCATTTTGAACTGTTCTTATAGTGGTATCTCATGGGTCCAGCGAGACCGGCTTTATCAGCCGAGCTCGAGAACGGAAACCTTGAGGACGCCGTCAGCTGCCTCAAGTTCTTTTACTACCTTTTCGGATACCGGCTGCTCGACGGCTACGAAAGCCTGAGCATGAGCATGCTGGTTGATGTATTTGCGGCCCCAGTGCATGCTCTCGATATTGATGTTGTGCTTGCCCAAGATCGTTGCGATCCTGCCGATAACGCCGGGCTTGTCCTCATTCTTGATGGCAAGAACGGTATCGGACAGAGGGCAGTTCATCTCATAACCGAAGAAGGATACGATGACTTCAGTATCGGGATCGAAGATCGTTCCGTCGATCTTGAGCTCACGGCCGTCTTCCGTGTAGAAAGTAACGCTGATGAGGTTGTTATATCTCTTGATCTGCTCGATCTTGTTCTCTTCGATCTCGATGCCGCACTCGTCGATGTTCTCCTGTGCGTTAACGTAAGATACGTGGTCGTTGCCCATGCCCTTCAGGAGGCCCATCATGAGGCTCAATGTGATTATCTCGGTGCTCTGTGTTGCAAGCTGTCCGCGGTATGTAACGGAAGCCTTCTTGATGGGGGTTGCCTCAGCCTGGAAATACATGCGGCCGATCTTCTCTGCAAGGTTGCAGTAAGGCTTGATTGCAGCGATGTCACCGGATACGGAAGGCATGTTGATGGCAGCTACAAGACCGCCTGCCAGAGCCTCGGATACGAGCTCTGCGATGCCGGATCCGACCTTCTCGGTTGCTTCTTCGGTGGAAGCTCCGAGGTGGGGCGTGATATAGCAGTGAGGAGCGTGCAGCAATACGTTGTCGAAATCCTGCTCGCCGGGAGCGCGGTTGTAGGAAGGCTCCTTGTCGAATACGTCGATGGC
>JAIKVV010000111.1 GCA_024685385.1 Saccharofermentans sp.
ATAGATGTTTTCCCATAATCTGCTCCTTTCTGGTCAGACAGCAACATTATTATGAAGAGAAAACTGAATTTGTAAAAGTAAAAGTTCAATTTGCAAAGGTAAATTGGGGAAAAAACAAACTTTAGTTATGCAATTAACGGATATCTTTTTGTCTCAACTTTCTTTGAGGGACATTAACAGGACATATCAAGTGTTATAATACTTACGCGAATAAAAAGAGACCCGAGGAGTTTAGGATTTGATTTTCGATGAAGAATATTTGAGGAGCGAGCTCAACCCCGAACAGTACGATGCCGCCACCCACATTGACGGCCCCCTGCTGATACTTGCAGGCGCAGGTTCGGGCAAGACCCGCGTCATTACATACAGGATCGCATACATGGTCGGACAGCAGGGGATCAACCCCAGGTCCATACTTGCGATCACATTTACGAACAAGGCAGCCGGCGAGATGAAGGAGAGGATCGCATCACTTGTCGGACGGGATGCCGATTTCATAAGATGCGGAACTTTCCACAGCGTTTTTGCCAGGATATTGAGACGCCATGTCGATCCCAACTTTACGATCATCGACAGCGACGATCAGAATAAGCTCGTAAGGGACATCCTTAAGGAGATGGATCTTTCCAATTCGAAGGTCAAGCCTTCCGCAGTCATGTCTTCCATCTCCTATGCCAAGAATCACATGATCACGCCTGAAGATTATCTTCTCGAGATCGGCAAGGATTATTATTCCCAGATCGTAGCCAAGGTCTATGCCAAATACAATGAGCGTCTCAAGGATAATCATGCGATGGATTTCGATGACATCCTGCTCAACACTGTAAAACTTTTCGAGACTGATCATGAGGTGCTCGAGTACTATCAGGAACGCTTCAGATACATCATGGTCGATGAGTATCAGGATACAAACCTTCCCCAGTACCGCGCCGTCATGCTCCTTGCGGCACGTTACAAGAACATATGCGTAGTGGGAGATGACGATCAGTCCATCTATGCCTTCAGAGGAGCCAACGTCGAGATGATCTTGAACTTTGAAAAGGATTTCCCTGATGCCAAGGTCGTAAAACTCGAAGAAAATTACAGATCCACGGGCAACATCCTGGAAGCTGCCAACGGCATCATCTCCAATAACGTCGGAAGAACGGATAAGAAATTGAGGACATCCGCCGGCAAGGGAGACAAGGTCATCCTCATGAATGCCGACAGCGGTATCGATGAAGCGAGATTTGTCGCTGATACGATCAAGATGATGGTATCAAGAGGCAAGTGGAAATATTCCGACGTTGCAGTCCTCTACAGGGTCAATGCCATGAGCCGTAACGTTGATAAGGCTCTGCATAATTCCGGGATCCCTTTCAGGGTCTACGGGGGCATCAGGTTCTTTGACCGCAAGGAAATCAAGGACATCATCGCCTACTTGAGGCTCATCAACGACGAGCGCGACAATCTGGCATTCGAGAGGATAATCAATGTTCCCAGAAGAGGAATAGGCGACACCACTATAAACCGCATGAGGATAATCGCGGAAGAAGAGGGGCTCCCTCTTTTCGAAGTCGCTGCAAGAGCATTTCTCTATCCCGATCTTTCAAGGTCGCAGGAGCGCCTTGCGGCATTCGTCGAACTGATCCAGGAGATGCAGGCAAAGCTTTTGGCAGATGACATGTCTTTTGCAGAATATATCGAGTACATAGAGAACGAATCAGGCATCATCGAGGAGATAATCTCCGAGAGGGAGAAGAAGGGCGAGCTCATCGACCGCGTCGAGAACTTGAAGGAACTTTTGTCCGAAGCAGCTGACTTCGAGAAGGCTCATCTTGCAACATCCGAAGGGGATGATAATGAAGCCGGACTCCTTTCTGAAGATGCAGAGGACCTGCTGGACATAGGCACTGCGGATACAACTGCCGGAATTTTGCGCCTTTACCTGGACAATGCGGCATTGTATGCTGAAGGGGATAACTTTGACGACAACGACGACTATGTCCGCCTCATGACCGTTCACAGCGCCAAGGGACTCGAGTTCACGGCAGTATTCCTGATCGGTCTTGAAGAGACAATCTTCCCGGGTTACAGGTCGATGGAATCCGAGGCGGAACTGGAGGAAGAAAGACGTTTGATGTATGTTGCCGTTACGAGGGCGAAGAAGAATCTCTTCCTGGTAATGGCCCAGCAGAGGATGCTCTACGGTCAGACCCAGTGCAACAGGCCGTCAAGGTTCATAAGCGAGATCGACAGGGACCTTCTCTACCCCATGGGCGTCAGAAGGACTTCAAAGGAGAAGGAGGATACTCTCCGCAAGGAAGCATCCGACAAGGTCTCTCTCGGAATTGCGGAACAGTTCAGACAGTCTTCCGCCGCCAAGGCGATGGAGAGCAAAACAGACGACGGATCGCTCAAGCCTGACGAGATCAAGAAGGGCATGAAAGTTGTCCATCCCAGGTTCGGCGAAGGAGTCATCCTCAAGGTCGAGCCTGTCGGAGGCGACGCTCTCCTGTCGATAGATTTTGACGGCATGAAGAAGAACCTTCTGGCCAAGTCGGCACACCTTAAGAAGGCTTAAGAGAAACAAGGAGGAACAGGGTGCATGGATGATCTTTTGAAGATGAACAATATCTCTTTCGAGCAGTTCGAGGATCTGTTCTCAAAGGTCCGCGGCGCGGTAAACGTATCTGACGAGAACCGTGACAGGATACGTCATTCTTTCATGAATGCCGACAGCATGAGATCAGTATATGCGACGCCCGACATAGCCGATCACAGAAGAAAGGTCCCCGAAGAAGACTGCGCGGTCAGGACCGCTTTCCAGCGTGACCTCGGAAGGATCATATACAGCCAGTCCTTCAGGCGCCTTAAGCATAAGACCCAGGTCTTCTTTAACCCCGTAAACGATCACATCTGCTCAAGACTCGAACACGTCATATATGTTAATTACATCTCGCAGGTAATAGGCGGCGCCCTCAATCTCAATAAGGACCTTATCCAGGCAATAGCTCTGGGACATGACATAGGCCATACTCCCTTCGGTCATTCCGGTGAGAGGATGCTCTCCAAAAAACTTAAAGAAAAGGACAGCCGTCTTTTCTTCGAACATGAAGCTCACAGCTTGAGAGTTCTGGATGTATTGGAAAAGCATAATGAAGACGTGGGTCTTAACCTTACTTTTGAAGTCAGGGACGGAATCCTTTCGCACTGCGGCGAGGACTATAACGAGCAGGCGATCGTTCCCGTAAGGGACAAGAAGGAAGAAGAACTTACTTATCTTGTTCCCAAGAAACAAAGGCGCGGTCCTGCAACACTTGAAGGCTGCGTCGTAAAGATGGCTGATAAGATCGCATATGTCGGAAGGGATGTCGAAGATGCTCTGAGGATGGGAATAGTCAACGAGGATTATTTCCTTTCAGGAGAAGGAAAATATCTCGGAAGTTCCAATGCGGAGATCATCAATTCCCTTGTCGAGGATGTCATCGAAAACAGTTTCAACAAGGATGAGATCAGATTGTCCCCGAAGGCCGGAGAAGCCCTTGCGGCTGTATTGGACAAGAACCTCAACATGATCTATAAGGCCACCAAGATAACGACATACGAATCCTATGCCGACCTGATAATATCGAGCCTTTTCGATACATTCATGGATGCGCTGGAGAACAGGACTCCCGATACGGAACCTGCAAATGAGATGATAAGAAAATTCTTTAATTTTTGTGATCACCATCCGCAGAGAAATGAGGGAGAAGACATAATGCCGCTGCCCATATATGTAAGCGATTATATTGCGGGCATGACGGACGGATTTGCGATACAGTGCTTCGATGCCCTGTTCAGAGAATGCTAAGGAAGAAATGAGGCATGACGATGGAAAACAGATATGAACAGTACGGCTTTTATGCCATGCTCGACAGGATGCAGTATATCAACCGCTGGGGCCTGATGAGGAACAGCAGGATCGAGAATATCAAGGAACACAGTTTTGACGTGGCGGTCATCGCGCACAGTCTTTGTCTTCTTCATAACAGATTCGCGGGCGAAGGCGACATCAAGCCCGATCCTTTCCGCGTTCAGGCATATGCCGTCTATCACGACTGCACGGAGATCATCACGGGAGACCTTCCGACTCCGATCAAGTACCGCAACCGTGAGATAACTGCTGCCTACAGGCAAGTTGAAGCCGAATCCGCAGATAGCCTCTGCAAGCTTTTGCCTGAATGGATGAGAGACGAATATCTTGATCTCCTGGCTCCTTCTCTTGAGACCGAAGAGCAGATCCTGATCCATAAGCTCGTTAAGGCGGCAGACAGGATTTCCGCCTACATCAAATGCATAAGAGAAGAAAGTTCCGGCAATAAGGAATTCCGCAGCGCCGGCGAGAGCATAGCTGAATCGATCCGCAGCATCGGTCTGCCGGAAGTCGATTATTTCATGGAGCATTTCGTTCCTTCATACGGCTATACTCTTGATATGCTGACTCAAACAGAAGACTGACAAAGGATAAGGGAATAAGATGCTGAGAAAGAGAGTAGAATACCTGGTCTTGTCTGTTATTGCGGCCTTCGTCATGGGAGTATGCCTGATCCTGTTTTTGATCTCACAGACACAGTCGCACGGATGGAGATTGTCGGATAAGGACAAGGCTTCGGCAAGAGATGTGATCCATGCCGCATCTGACCTTACGGGCCTGGACGCCAAGTCGTCCGAACGCGCCCTGGAACTTGCCGAAAGCGGCATAATATCTGCTGCAGACCATGTCATATCGGTAATGGATTCACCCGATTATCTCCTGATGGCAAAAGATGACAATGCCTTCGCCGAAGACCTGATCCGCATTGCGGGAAGCAGCGCTGCTTCTTCGGATGTTTGCGGACTTCTGAAGGACCATAACAGCGCATATGTTATCAATAAGATCCTTTCGGACAGATCAAGATCCCTGGCAACGGGTTCGGAGATAAACAGCGGTGCGGGCTCGAAAGTAAATGACTTCGTAATAGATCAGGACATACTGGATCCTTCGGGTTACACGGTTGGGATCCGTGAGACCGGCGGGCACATGAACGTTACGGGCAAGGATATCCGCACGGACTTTTTCGTTGACGGCATCCTCTACCGCGGTTTTCTGAGATTCGATAATGAAGCGGAAGACGGCAAGTTCACCATCGCATGGGATACCACGGGAGTCGAAGAAGGCATTCATGACGTCTATGCCCTCATAAGAAGTTCCGACGGAAGAGGCGCCGTTTCCAAGGCGGGAACCGTCAGCATCCCCGCCATGACGGCGATCGAAGCTGACCGCGTTACCAAGGGCCTTCTTGTCGGAGGAGCCGATGCTTCATGGTATATCTACGATTGTCACAATAAAGACTGCTATGTAAACATAGTTGGCGCAGACGATGACATATCAGCATCGCTTTACGATGTTTACGGCAACCTCATAGGTACAGTCGATAACCCCGGAACGATCCCCGAAGCCTTGAGAAGCCATCCCCAGGATGTTGATAGGATCGAGAAGGATACAGGTATCGAAGGCATATCCAACTGCTTCTACATCAAGATATCCAAGAGCGCAAATTCCACCCTTCCGGATGAGGATGTTTCATATAAGCTGGTCCAGAGCACTGACGTAGCATACTTTAACGGCACCTACATGGCTGTTGTCAAAAAAGACGATGGCGGCAACTTAAGGCTCGTCGATTATAACGGCGATTTCTATGAGGCAACTGAAGATGAGATCAAATATGTTCCCCTGAACGGTTACCTGTCGCAGCTTAAGGTTTCAGATTCATCGGGCGGAGAGAAGATCCCCTTCTGGCCTGATTTTGATACCGAGACACATGTCTATGCCAAATACCTGGGCAGCGGAAAGAAGATCATGGTAACGGCTTACGCAGTTGAAGGCTTTGCCGCGGAAGTCCGGGTTAAGGCATCCGATGAGAAGGGCAGGGACATAGGATCTGAAGAAGGATTCATCGACCTTGCTTCGGGCGAGAACCGCATCAATGTCAAAGTCAAAGGTTTTGACGGGAGTGAAGAAGAATATAATGTCTATGTCCTTAACGGACTTCCCGATGATGACTTTGCCAGAAATACCATGACTGCTTTCCCCGAGAGTTACTACAGCGGCCTCTGGATGATGCATAAGCTCCGTCCGGCCTACACCTTTACGCCCTGCAACATAACTCCTTCCTTCCCGGACGTCCTCGCAAATGAGGATTCGGGTTATCAGTCACTGCTGCAGTATTCTTCCTACCCGAATTACATCAAGCAGAACAGCGTCGTATACGATGCTCCGGACTGGATGGCAGCAAAGAACGAAGTTGTATCCTATTTTCTCGACCCGAGGAATTTTTTCCTCCCCGACAGGATCTTCATGTTCGAAAATCTTTCCTTTAACGAGAAGATCCACACAAAGGAAGGCGTAAAGTCGATAATCAAGGGCAGCTTCATGGATACGCCTGAGATCGATTATGCGGAATACATATATCAGGCAGGAGCTAAGTCAGGCGTATCGCCTTACTTCATTGCTTCGAGGATCCTGCAGGAGATGGGCTATTCGGGAGAATCCTCCCTGGCACACGGCACCGTTCCCGGATATGAAGGGATCTACAACTACTACAACATAGGATCGTCGGCATCGTCCGAACCCGGAGTGGCAGTTGCAAACGGCGCAAAATATGCATCGGGCTCTGACGAAAAATATCTCCTGCCCTGGGATAGTATCGACAAGGCGATCACCGGAGGCGCGATCTGGATCGCCAAGGGATATATTTCCAAGGGACAGGATACCCTCTATTTCCAGAAATTCGACATTAAGGGACGTGACGGCAAGTATTACAGTCACCAGTATGCCCAGAATCTTATGATGGCATATAGCGAATCCATGCGATACTATAGGAGTTATGAATCCACGTCCGCCCTTGATAATCCTTTCGAGTTTATCATTCCGGTATATACGGATCTTCCGGAAAGTTACGGCGGGCTTCCGCAGGGATGACATAAGAGGCATTTTAGGATGAGAGCAGGAAAGAAGATGATGATCAGGAAAATTATCCCGGCCCTTCTTGTGGCTGCCTTTTTGCTGCTTATTCCATCCGGAGATCTTTTCGCGGCGGATCCTCTTCTGATCAGCGCGGAATGCGAAAAATCGATCGTGGGTCAGGGTGATCTTGTCAGGATCGATATCACGGTTGACCGCTTCCCCGACATCATAACCTTCGGCCCCGTGGTCGTTAAGTTCGATCCGGAGAAAGCAGGTTTCTACAGGCTCGCGGAATCAGAAACCCTTACGAACTTCATCTACACTTCGACACAGACATCGGATACCGTTACCATTTCCGCAGTCGACAGGCTGGCAAGCTTCGGAGAAGACGTGGGAGAGGATAATGAGATCAACGCCTTCCACTCTGAAGAACCGATAGTGCTATATTCACTTTATTTCCGCATCCTGCCTTCCGCCAAAGACACAGCCGACTTTTCGGTGGAGAGTGTCGACGGTTTCATCAATGCCAAGCAGAAGGAAGTCAAGAGCACGGTGCAAAGCGGCGTGACCTTGCTCGTAAACCAGTCCGTATCCCAGGATGCGACATTGACTTTCCTTGACCTGGGTTCCGTGTCGCTCTCGCCCGATTTCGATCCGCACATAACCGAATATGAGGCAGTAGTCGAAAGATCCGTAACGGAGATAGAAGTCAGGACCACATCATCCAATATCTTTTCGGCGGTCTTCATCAACGGCAACCGTAATCTGGTCGTCGGAGAAAACAGGGTGACGATAGATGTTACCGCCCAGGACGGTCAGACCCATATGCGCTATGCGGTCAATGTCACGAGGAAGGAAAGTTATCTTCCGGAGAATGCCGTTCTGATGGACGGGGACGGAAACCTTTATAATTTCGTGGATCCTCCACAGGAATTTCAGGCTCCTGACGGCTTTACGCAGACGGTCAGGGTCTTAAACGGCTATTCTGTCCCTACCTATGCCAAAGACGGTCTTACAAGCGTGCTGGTCTATCTTTACGACGGCAAGAACCAGCCTGCCTTCTATTTCTATAACGCCGAAAACAAGACGGTGATTCCTTATGTTGAAGGTTATTCGGTCGTTACAACGGGAAGGGTATATACTAATATATCCGATGAGGAATCCCTGACCATACCCGACGGCTTCAATCCCTTTACTTTGCACACCGAGGATCAGCTCATAAGGGGATATAAGAATTCCGCCGGTGATTTCATCTGTTTCCTTGTCGATGAGCAGGGCATCGGAGGATTTTTCCAGTACGATCAGAACAGCGGAAACTTCTATAGATACGTTAAACCCGACAACAGCAGGGAGACCGTTTACAGGGTGCTTTTCACCTTGTCTTTCATCGTTGCCGTCACTGAAGCGGTGATAATAATCATCATCGTCATGCTCGTAAGGAAACTAATTGCCGATAAATCGAGCCCGAGACCTAAGCGTGTTTGAGCATTTTGCGATTTGAATATGATCAGGTTATTGATAGAATAAGTGGGATATGGGAAAAGGAGCAGAAAATGTCTGTTAAGGAATCTGTCAAAGCAATACTCTACGGAAGTGAGAATCTGAGCCCTACGCAGGAGAAAGCCCGTAAGGCCTTTATGTATCTTTGCAGCGGAGGTCTTACCACCGTTGTTAACTTCGCATCCTTTGCAATTTTCGACAAGCTCGTTAATGCTCACGTCAATGTGAATATATTCGGTTGGGACATGGACCTCATGGTCATGTTAAACCAGCTCATAGCCTGGCTCCTGGCCGTTCTTACCGCATACATCACCAACAGGATCTTCGTATTCAGATCCAAGGGCAACGTCCTCCGCGAACTGCTGTCTTTCGGAGCTGCCAGAGTTGCATCCTTCCTTGTCATAGAACTCGGCATACTTTACCTCCAGCTTGCGATAAGCGATAAGGTCTTCGGCTGTCCCCAGGAGACTATATTGGGTTATATAGGGTCTTTCGCATTTACATGCCTCTATCTGAATAAGCTCTTAAATTCCGTGATCATAGTATTTGCCAACTACTTCATGAGCAAGATCATGGTCTTCCGCAAGGACGACTGCGTGGATCTTAGCAAGGCGAAGGATGATCCGGCACAAGAAATAGAACAGGAAGCTCTTGCAGTTTCCGGGAACGGAGATGAAGAACATGCCGGCTAACGGCACACCGGAATTTATATCAGACAGTCTGAAATTCGGTATCAAGCTCGGGCTTGACAGGATGAGTGTTCTTCTTTCCAGATTAGATAACCCCCAGGATTCATTAAGATATATCCACATCGCAGGCACCAACGGCAAGGGATCCGTTGCGGCATACTGCGCTTATTCCCTTGCATTGTCAGGTCTTAAGACGGGTCTTTTCACATCTCCTTTCCTCGTTGATTTTTCCGAGAGGATCAGAGTGATGACTGAAGATGATCTTGAAGGGAAAATCCCCGCGGAAGATGTTGTCCGCCTTACTGCAAAAGTAAAGGATGCAGCAAAGCCCCTGATCGAATCGGGAGACCCACCGACGGAATTTGAGATCGTTACCGCCATCTGTTTCCTCTGGTTCAGGGAGCAGTCCGTTGATGTTGCCGTCATGGAGACGGGCCTTGGCGGAAGGTTTGATTCAACGAACGTAATAGAAAGACCGGAAGTAACGGTAATATGCTCGATCGGCAAGGACCATCAGGACCGCCTGGGCCATACGGTAAGGGAGATCTCATTTGAGAAGGCAGGCATTATAAAGCCCGGCTGCCCCGTCGTATGCATGTCGCCCGAACTCATGCTGACGCTGGATGACGCCGAGAAGGAAGACGTAAGGGATGTCATGTCGGAAGTTGCAGATCAGAAGGGATCCCCCATAAAGTTTACGGGTGACCATAAACTCCTTGAAAGCTGCAATATGGATCCTGAAGGCATAATGAACTTTGAATATGAAGGCAGCAGATATCAGACCCGCCTTAACGGTATCCATCAGGCGGCAAATGCCGCTCTTGCAATAGAAGCCTTGAAGATAACGGGGCTCAGGGAAGATGAGATCAGGAAAGGCCTTCTTGCAGCTGAATGGAACTGCAGGTTTGAGATCTTCTCTTCCGATCCAGCAGTCATCCTTGACGGAGGACATAATCCCCAGGGAGCTGCAAGCTTTGCATCGACTTATAACATGGTCCTCGGAGGATCTCTTAAAGACCGGCCCTTGCGCATGCTGATCGGAGCCATGGCGGATAAGGATATAGACGGCATAATCAAGGCTTATTTTGATGCAGGTCTCAATGTAAAAGAATTCATCTGTGTCAGACCAGATAATCCGAGAAGCATATCTCCTATTGAACTATCGAAAAAGATCAAATTTGTGTATAATACTTCAGATATAATCTTATGCGATGACAGATACGAGGGTGCGGTCAGCGCATACCGTAAGAGTTCATCCGACGGGATGCCTCTTGTGATAACGGGATCGCTCTACCTTGTAGGAGACATAAGATCGCACATGAAAGGGCTGATCTGATGCACGATTACTTAAGTCTTTTGCTCTACATGACACCCATCGAAGAGAAGGATCTTATCCTTTTCGATATGGGCGCGGAAGAGAAGGCCAGGATCGTTAAGCAGTATAACCATGCGCTGGTCAATGCCCAGAGCGACGGCACCGATGTTGCCGAGATATTCTTAAAGCCTCTCATCGCCAATTACCAGAAGTGGGGAGATACAGCTCTGATGTTCGGACTCTGTCTTGCCCGCGAAGGACGCTTTTCGAGAGCCGAACAGAGCCTGCAGTTTGCCATAGCAAATGTCCTTGGCAACGAAAGATACCTTGCGATAGCCCAGGATGCTCTGAAGATGGTCCGCGAGGACATGAAGAATCCCGAGTCGGCCAACATCCCCAAGGAGCTGGATGAGAAGCTGATGAACAAGAAGATGGCCGAGTCAGGGTCTCCCGCCGACAGGCAGAACTACCAGGCTCCCATCCTGGTCAAGGCTTCCAAGGCTGCTCCCAAGAACAACATGGCAACGCCCAAGGAACGCCGCGACGTCATGATGAGATCGGGCAATGTGGGAGATGCTCTTCCTGATGATTCCATCGACATCGAGCCGATGAAATCGCCCGCCGAAAAGATGAGACTCATCGTAAGGATAATAATCATACTCGTCCTGATCGCAGGTCTTGCTGCAGGAGTCATCTTCGGCCTCATACCTTTGGGAAGCAAGATGAAGACCGCATCCGAGAATGAAGAAAAGATCAACTGGCTCTTAGACAGATTTGAAGAAAATAAAGACGATCCCGAGGTCGCAGGCATCCTCGCTGAATATGCCCGCGAGTTCGGCATTGCCGGAGGAAAGAAATGAGATATATAAGCACAAGAGGCAACGGAGGAACATATACTGCAGCTGAAGCGATCCTTACGGGCATCGCTCCTGACGGAGGTCTCTTCGTTCCCGAGACCATACCGCAGATATCTGCTGACGAACTCGACCGCATGAAGGACATGCCTTTCTACGAGCTGTCCGCAACCGTTCTTGCAAAGTATCTGGACGGCTTCAGTTTCGATGAGTTAATCGAATATACGAGGGCTGCATATTCCGAAGACAAGTGGGGCGACAATCCGGTTCCTCTCGTTCAGCTCAACGCATATAACGACAGGGAATATATCCTTGAACTCTGGCACGGTCCCACATGTGCTTTCAAGGATGTTGCACTTCAGCTGCTCCCTCATCTCATGACCGCTTCCGTAAAGAAGTGCGGAGAGAACAAGAAGATCGTCATCCTGACCGCGACGAGCGGCGATACGGGCAAGGCTGCTCTTGAGGGCTTCAAGGACCTTCCCGGAACGGAGATCATAGTCTTCTATCCCACGGGCGGAGTATCCGATGCCCAGAAACTCCAGATGGTAACGACAGGCGGAAGCAACACCCACGTCATCGCAGTCAACGGATGTTTTGACGATGCCCAGACGGGCGTTAAGAACATCTTCGGCGATAAGGACTTTGCAGAGACTTTGTCTTCGAAGAACATAAGGCTTTCTTCAGCCAACTCCATCAACTGGGGCCGTCTTGCTCCCCAGATCGCATATTATGTATATTCCTATGTTGCTCTTCTCAAGGATGAGAAGATCGGCAGGGGCGATCAGATAAATGTCGTAGTCCCCACGGGCAACTTCGGCAACATCCTGGCTGCCTGGTATGCCAAGAGCATGGGCATCCCGATCAGGAAGCTGATCTGCGCGTCCAACCGCAACAAGGTCCTCTGCGATTTCTTCAGTTCCGGTAAATACGACCGCAACAGGGAGTTCTTCAAGACTTCATCTCCTTCAATGGATATATTGATCTCGAGCAACCTGGAAAGACTTCTTTTCGAGATCACGGACAAGGACAGCGGCAAGGTATTGGACTGGATGACCGGCCTTGCAAAGGAAGGCGTATATTCCGTCGACCCCAAGACCTTAAAGCTCCTTCAGAAGATCTTCGTCGGCGGCTTTGCCGATGAGGCAGGTGTTGCCAAGACGATCCTCGATGTCTACGACAGGACCGACAATGTCATCGATACTCATACTGCAGTAGGATTCAATATCTACGGCAGATACCATCAGAGGTCTTCCGATGAGACCAAGACCGTATTCGTTTCTACGGCTTCTCCTTTCAAGTTCGCGCCCGCCGTCATGGATGCGCTCCGGGGTGAAGGTTATTCCGAAGGCAAGGACATCGACAGCCTCATTGCCGAACTTTCAGAAGAGAGCGGTCTTGAGATCCCCGAGAGCATCGCTACTCTCAAGGATAAGCCGGTAAGGCACACCGATGTCATCGACAAGGAACAGATGAAAGCGAAAGTAGAAGACATATTGCTTATTTAAACATCAACGGCTTTTTCATTTTTTGGAAAAGCCGTTATCATAGGAGGCATAAAAATGAAAAGATATCTTGTATTGGAGAACGGCAAGGTTTTCGAAGGTGAAGCCATGGGCGCCGAAGGATCCGCGATCGCGGAGATCGTATTTACGACTTCCATGACCGGCTACCTTGAGACCATGACCGACAGGAGCTACAAAGGACAGGCTGTAGTCCAGACCTTCCCCCTGATAGGAAACTACGGGATAATGCCTCCCGACATGGAAAGCGACAGATCCTATATCTCGGGATATATCGTTAGACAGGAATGTGATGCCCCTTCCAATTTCAGATGCGAAGGCAAGGTCGAGGATTTTCTCACTGAGCAGGGAATACCCGGCATCAAGGGCATCGATACCAGGAGCCTCGTATCAATGCTGAGGGAGCACGGCACCATGAACGGCGCGATCGCATCTTCACCTGATGAGATCAGCCTCGATGAGATCAAGGCTTACAGGATCGTAAATCCCGTTGACGAAGTTACCGTCAAAGAAGAAACGATAATCGAGCCTGAGGGTGAAGCAAAGTTCACGGTTGCCCTCTTCGACTACGGCGTCAAGGAGAACATAATAAGATCTCTGGTCAACAGAGGATGCAAAGTAATAAGGCTCCCTTCCAAGACTTCCGCAGCAAGGGTCATGGAACTTAAGCCCGACGGAATATTCCTCTCGAACGGCCCCGGAGACCCTGAGGACAACGTTACTGAGATCGAGACTTTGAAGGAACTGTCCAAGTCCGGCATTCCCATGATGGGTATCTGCTTAGGCCACCAGCTCCTGGCATTGGCTCACGGCTTTAAGACAGTCAAGCTCAAGTACGGTCACAGAGGAGCAAACCACCCGGTCAAGGATTCCAGAACGGGCAGGATCTACATCTCCTCCCAGAACCACGGATATGCGGTCGTTCCCGAGTCGATCGACGAGAAGATAGCAACGCCGCTCTTCACCAACTGCAACGACAAGACGAACGAAGGGATCATGTACAAGGACGCTCCGGCTTTCTCCGTACAGTTCCACCCCGAGGCCTGCGGCGGACCGCAGGATACGGGATTCCTGTTCGATGATTTCATAAAGATGATGGGTAAGTAAGGAGGAATTAAGATGCCGCTTGATAAGAATATAAAGAAAGTCCTTGTTATAGGTTCAGGCCCGATCGTAATCGGTCAGGCTGCAGAGTTCGACTATGCAGGCACCCAGGCCTGCCGCGCCTTAAGAGACGACGGCATTGAGATCGTCCTCGTAAATTCCAATCCTGCCACCATCATGACCGACAAGTCGATGGCGGATAAGATCTACATCGAGCCCCTTACACTTACGACGGTCAAGAGGATCATCGAGACCGAAAAGCCGGATTCGATCCTTTCGGGTCTCGGCGGACAGACGGCTCTAACCCTCTGCATGCAGCTCGCCAAGGAAGGCTTCCTTGACAGCCACAACGTAAAGCTCCTGGGATCTTCGCCCGAATGCATCGACAAGGCCGAGGACAGACAGATCTTCAAGGATACGATGGAATCGATAGGCCAGCCCTGCATCCCCTCGCTCGTCGTAAATACGGTCGAGGATGCTCTGTCCTTCGCATCAGAGATAGGATACCCGGTGATCGTAAGGCCTGCCTTCACATTGGGAGGAACAGGCGGCGGAATCGCACGTGACGAGAACCAGTTAAGAGAGATCGCAAGAGGCGGTCTTGCAATGTCCCCGATCACCCAGGTCCTGATCGAAAAGAGCGTAGCAGGCTGGAAGGAGATCGAGTTCGAAGTCATAAGAGACAAGGACGGCAATACCGTTACGGTCTGCTCGATGGAAAACCTTGATCCCGTCGGCGTTCATACGGGCGATTCGATCGTCATTGCTCCTGCCGTGACCCTGTCCGACAAGGAATACCAGATGCTCCGAACAGCATCCCTTAACATCATCAATGCTCTGGGCGTTGAAGGCGGCTGTAACTGCCAGTTCGCTTTGAACCCCGATTCATTTGAATATGCAGTCATCGAAGTCAACCCGAGAGTTTCAAGATCTTCTGCTCTCGCATCCAAGGCTACGGGTTACCCGATCGCCAAGGTTGCGACCAAAATCGCTCTGGGTTACAGGCTCGATGAGATCATCAACGCAGTCACGGGCTACACATATGCGGCTTTCGAGCCAGCGCTCGACTATGTTGCTGTCAAGTTCCCCAAGTGGCCTTTCGATAAGTTCGTATATGCCAAGAGAGATCTGGGCACACAGATGAAAGCAACGGGTGAGGTCATGTCCATCTCCGACACCTTCGAATCCGCGCTCATGAAAGCCGTAAGAGGCGCCGAGATCGGTGCAGACAGGCTCTGTCTCGAAAAGCTCTCCGAGATGGATGACAGCGCCATCGAATCAGGCATCGGCGCCGTTACCGACGAACGCATCTTCTATGTTGCGGAAGGCATGAGGCGCGGCATCAGCTGTGAGAGGATCCACGAGATCACCAAGATCGACATGTGGTTCTTATCCAAGATCGAAAAGATCATCCTTTTCGAAAAGGAATACGAAGGCAAGCCCCTGACTTACGATGAGTATGTCGTGGCAAAGAAGATGGGCTTTACCGATAAGTCTTTGACAAAGATCTGCGGCACCGCGCCCGAACATTCCCTCAAGCCCACATTCAAGATGGTCGATACATGCGCAGGCGAGTTCGCTGCCAGCACGCCTTATTTCTACGCAACATACAATCTTGAGGAAGAAGGCGGCGTGAACGAAGCCGACCGCGACGACAACAAGGAAGGCAAGAAGACGGTCATCGTTTTCGGATCCGGCCCGATCAGGATCGGTCAGGGCATCGAGTTCGACTATGCAGCCGTCCACTGTGTCCATGCATTGAAGGACTTAGGCTTCAGAGTCGTAATAGTAAACAACAACCCCGAGACCGTATCAACGGATTTTGATACCGGCGACAGGCTCTACTTCGAGCCTCTGACCAATGAGGACGTAATGAACATCGTAAGGCAGGAAGATCCTTACGGAGTAGTTGTTGCCTTCGGAGGACAGACTGCGATCAAACTTACGAAAGTCCTGTCTGCCAATAACATCAACATCATCGGAACATCCGCAGACTCCATCGACATGGCGGAGGACCGTGAGAGATTCGACGAGCTCCTCGAAAGATTAGGCATTGCCCGTCCGAAGGGCTTCTCGGTCATGACGGCAGAAGAGGCTCTGGAAGCAGCAAACAGCCTCGAGTATCCCGTGCTCTTACGACCTTCCTACGTCCTTGGCGGTCAGAACATGATCATCGCTTTCTCCGATGCGGACGTCACGGAGTACATGAAGATCATCCTCGCTCAGGGTATAGAGAACCCCGTCCTTATCGATAAATACATCCAGGGCCGCGAGATCGAGATCGATGCGATCTACGACGGACGCGACGTCCTTATCCCGGGCCTTATGGAGCATATCGAGCGCGCGGGAATCCATTCCGGTGACTCGATCGCGGTATATCCCGCAAAGCACATCTACGACGACATGTGCAAGAGACTGACCGATACGACGATCGCCCTCTGCGACGGCCTCAAGTCCATCGGCATCGTAAACATCCAGTACATTGTCAAGGACAACCGCATCTATGTCATCGAGGTCAACCCGAGAGCATCGAGGACCGTGCCTTACATGAGCAAGGTTACCGGCATCCCCATGGTCGATGTCGCTATCGCGGTAAGCCTCGGAAAGAAACTCGCCGACATGGATTACGGCACCGGTTTCTACAGGCAGTCTCCTTACACTGCAGTAAAAGTCCCGGTATTCTCTTTCGAGAAACTGACAGACGTTGATACCCAGCTGGGACCTGAGATGAAGTCCACGGGAGAAGTCCTGGGTGTAGGCCGTAACCTCTCGGAAGCTCTCTTCAAGGGCCTCGTTGCGGCAGGCTATAAGATGTACAAGAACGGCGGCGTATTCATCACCGTCCGTGATTCCGATAAGCCCGAGATCGTCGAGATCGCAAAGAAGTTCGATAACCTGGGCTTCAAGCTCTACGCAACGGGCGGCACGGCAAATGCCTTAAGAGAAGCAGGCATGGAAGTATCAGTCGTATCCAAGATCCATGAATCCGACACGAACAACACCATGAGCCTGATCGAGAGCGGCAAGATCAATTACATCATCTCGACTTCCGCCAAGGGCAGGCTCCCCGCAAGAGACTCGGTCAAGCTCCGCCGCCGCGCGGTAATGCTCGGCATCCCCTGCCTTACCGCAGTCGATACGGCAGACGCTCTGGCAGACTCTCTCATGAGCCGCTATTCCGAGATCAATACCGAGCTCGTCGACATCAACCACATGCGTGAGAGACGCAAGAGGATCGATTTCATCAAGATGCAGGGCGCAGGCAACGACTATATCTACATCGACTGCCTCGACAACATGGTATCTTCGCCTGAATCCCTGTCCGTCTACATGTCCGACAGGCACTTCGGCGTCGGCGGCGACGGCATCGTTCTGATCGCGCCTTCCCAGGTTGCCGATGCCAGGATGATCATGTTCAATCTCGACGGTTCCGAAGGCATGATGTGCGGCAACGCCATCCGCTGCGTCGGCAAGTACATGTACGATTATGCAGGTCACAAGAAGAAGCACATGAACATCGAGACAGCGAGCGGCATCAAGAAGCTCGAACTCATGACATCAGGCGATGTAGTCGTAAGGGTCAAGGTCGACATGGGCAAGGCTGAACTTAAGCCCGAACTGATCCCCGTCAACATCCCGGGCGAAAAGGTCGTAGCACATCCCGTAACAATAGGTGATGAGGATTACGAGATCACCTGCGTATCCATGGGCAACCCCCACGCAGTTGTCTTTACCGATAAAGTCGATGTGATGGATCTTGAGAAGATCGGACCCCTCTTTGAATACGACAAGCTCTTCCCCCAGAGAGTCAATACCGAGTTCGTCAAGGTAATTGACGACCACACCCTCAAGATGAGAGTCTGGGAGAGAGGCTCCGGCGAGACCATGGCCTGCGGCACGGGCGCCTGCGCAACGGTCGTAGCTGCCTGCCTCAACGGTTACTGCAAGAAGGGCGAAGACATCCGCGTAATCCTTAAGGGCGGAGATCTTGTCATCAACTATACCGATGAGACCGTTTACATGACCGGTAACTGTGACCGCGTCTTTACGGGAACCATGGAGATATGATGCAGAAAAGATTCAAAGGAGTGGTCTTTGACATGGACGGTGTCGTCATCGACACCGAAAAGCTTGTCCTGGACTGCTGGAACGAGACCGGCATGAAGCACGGCCTTCCCGATATGAGCGATGTATTGAAACAATGCATCGGTCTTAATTCCAAGGATACCGATGATCTGATAATGGCTAATTTCGGTGATCAGATCGAAGATCTTGAACTTTTAAGAAGCGAGAGAAGGGAACTTGTCAAAAGATGCGTCGAGGAGGGCAAGGTATTGCCCAAGCCCCATATCCCGGAACTCCTCGCATACCTTAAAGAGAACGGATACAAGACAGCCCTTGCAACATCAACGAGCAGAAGATCTGCAGTCCATGAACTGGACATTCTGGACCTGACGCGATTCTTCGATGTGATCGTAACGGGAGATGAGATCAACAACGGAAAGCCTGCTCCGGACATCTTCCTTAAGGCCTGCGAAAAGCTTGGAGAAGACCCTTCATCCCTGATAGGAGTCGAAGATTCCTATAACGGCATCAGGTCCTGTCACAGCGCAGGTCTTTATACCGTAATGGTTCCGGATCTTCTGCCTCCCACGGATGAGATGAGGGATCTTGCTGATGAGATCTTCGATTCGGCAGCAGGCATATTTGATCTGCTCTGATCCGGAGAGATCAGGAGATCTTATAGCCGTCAGAAGAATTGCCCCTTAAAGACAAGCTTATCCTGTCACCCGGTTTTACATTGCCTTTATAGAAGCCGTCAGCCGTATAAGAAGTGCCGCCGTCTGATTCCAGGCGGAATACGACTTCTATGTCGAATGATTCATTTTCGAGGCCTTTGTAATTTAAGAAGAATTCGTCGATCTCGACGCTGATCATTTCGCCTTTTTTGAAGACGGATCCGTCGGCATTCTTGCAGCCGCAGCTTCCCGTGATCTCCGAATTGATCCTGTATTCGGCACCGACCGAAAAGACGTCATCGGATTCTATGCTGATATCGAATGTCACTGCCTTCATCTCGTTATGACAGCCTGAATCGGCCCATTCTTCGTAATCCAAGGATTCTATGTATTCGGGAGTGAAGATATCCTGTTTATCCGTATCGCATGCGCGCCAGAACTGGGGCTGCTCCATGATGCCGCCTACGTACTTGAGCATGAGATAGTTATCGTAGGGATCCTGGGCGAGAGTATAGATCCTGTCATTCTTGTCGTCTCCCACATATCCTATGCAGTCCCTGATCACGTCGCCGTAATTGAATCTTCCGGAAGGGATCCCGAAAGGCATGTAATTCCTGCCGCAATATTCGATACAAGCCATGCTGTCTGAATATGTTTTCTTCTCGAAGGATTTGGGATTGGGGGGAAGTTCAAGCGCTTTTCTTCCGTCAAAAAAGGAACAGCCCGCAAGGAGCGATAAGCAAACTATGGATACCATTATGGAAATATAAGATCTTTTGATTTTCGAAGTCATGTCATTACCTCCTTCTTCCGGCTGTATGATAACACGGCTTCTGCCGATATGCAATAAAAATTTATCGAATATCAATATAATTTTATTCTGAAACGGTTTCTTCGGATGCGGGATCTTCCTTCTTTTTGCCGATGATCCCGTTATTTACGAGGTATGCATAGACTGATGCAGCGATGATGATGACGTAGCCTAAGATGCTCAATGCATCAGGGAATTCGCCCAGGAAGAGCATGCCCAGAAGGGCAGCGAATATGACGGTCGAATAGTCGTAGACCGAAATCTCTTTGGCAGGGCAGGCGGCATAGGCTGCGGTGATGAAGAGCTGTCCCGAGCAGGCCGCAAGTCCCGCGCAGAGGCAGAAGACGAGCTGCATGGGCTCAAAGGGCTTATATGTTGCGATTATGAAAGGTATGACCGAAAGACATGAAAAGGCCGAGAAGAAAGCGACGATCACGATCCCGCGTTCGCCCTTGAGAGAGAGCTTCCGCAGGAAAGTATATGCGATGCCTGCAGTGATGCCTCCCGCGATCCCGACAAGGGCGGGGAAGAGATGGGAACTGTCGTAAGTTCCCTGATTTGCGAAAAGGAATTCCGGCTTTACGACGAAGAGGGACCCTATCAGGGCTATCACTATCGCAAGCCACTGCCTTACGTTTGCAACTTCCTTAAGGATTATTATTGATGCGATGACGGCAAAGAAGGGCGATAGCTTGTTGAGGATCATGGCGTCGGCTATGTTGATCTTCGTTACTGCATAGAAATTGCAGACCAGAGCAAAGGTTCCGAAGCCCGCTCTTGCGAGGAGTCCCGGAATGCTGCCTTTCTTTATCCTGAACTTTTCTTTGGATCTTATGAGAAGGACTATGGATAAGGCCAGGGCGACGAGGTTGCGGAAGAGGGCTTTCTGAAATACGGGCATGTCGCCTGCAAGGCTTATGAACATGCTCATGACGGCAAAGGAAAATGCCGATATTATGAGGCAGACTATGCCTTTCTTGCGCTTTTGGGATTCCGTTAGTGTTTTTTTATCTTCCATATCCTTATCCTTTCCGAATGATTGTATACTTTTACGGGGGGCAAGACAACAAGGGTTTGGTATAATGAAATGTACAAAAAATAAGCCCATAAGGACGTCTGGAAATGGCACATTATTTTGACTCCGATCCGGTTACGGCCGGCAACAGGAAATTGATATCCTACAGGATCAACGGGATCGATTTTGAATTCGTCTCGGATACTTCCGTTTTCTCGAGGCATCAGACCGATTTCGGGACCGACCTCATGCTCAATGCGGTAATAGAGGACATCAAGAAGAATAAGGATAAGATAACCGGCAGGGAATTCCTGGACTTAGGCTGCGGGATAGGAACAGTCGGCATAGTCATAAAGAAGTGCTTCATGAAGATGGACGTTACGGGAGTCGACATCAATTCGAGAGCGGTCGGACTTGCAAATGAAAATGCAGGATATAACGGCGTGAAGGTCGATTTCCTCGTAAGCGACGTTTTTGATAATATCCCGGAAGATAAGCTTTTCGATTTCATAGCAACGAACCCTCCCGTCAGGGCCGGCAAGAAGACGGTCTTCGCTTTTTACGATCAGGCATATGCCCATCTCAAGGAAGGCGGAAACTTCTATTGCGTCCTCCAGCGCAAGCAGGGGGCGCCTTCGACGGCAGCAAAACTGGAAGAGCTCTTCGGCAACTGTGAGACGCTTGAGATCGACGGCGGCTACCGCGTCATGAAGTCCGTCAAAGGAGATGACTGATGGATATCCTGCCTTATCCTTTTCCGAATTCTCT
>JAIKVV010000112.1 GCA_024685385.1 Saccharofermentans sp.
TTCCGGGGCTTGTTATTTCATCTCTTCTTCGGGAAGATCTGCTTCTATCACTTCAGTATCTTCACCGATGGGACCGCCGTCCCTTATCACGATCGTCTTGAGATCGTCTTCGTCATCGGATGCATCCTGGGCCTGGCCTTCGGGAATCTCATCACTGTCGATTATTACGATGTGTCCTTCCTTTGCGATGCCGTCGAGCATTGCTTCGGAGAACTTATCCTCGACCATCGAAGTGATGACACGGCGCAAAGGTCTTGCGCCATACTGAGGGTCGTAGCCGCGGGCTGCGATGAGGTCTTTTGCAGCTTCTGTGACTTCGATCTTCATGCCGAGGCCTTCGATCCTCCTGGCGAGCTTGCCGACCATGTTGTCGACTATCGTCATGAGGGCCTTGCGGTCGAGCATGCGGAAGAAGATTATCTCATCGACACGGTTAACGAACTCGGGCGTAAAGGTCTTGCGGAGCTCTTCAAGGACGACCTTCTTGGCGTCATCGTAGGACTTGCCGCCGTAGAGTCTCTCGCGGCTCATCTCATCCTTGTCGGAATCGTCTGCCATGTCGAATCCGATCTTGCGTCCGGCGTCGCCCGTGAGGAGCCTTGCGCCGATGTTCGACGTCATGATGATTATCGTATTCTTAAAGTCGACTGTCCTGCCTTTGCCGTCGGTCATCCTTCCGTCGTCAAGTACCTGGAGCATGGCGTTGAATACTTCGGGGTGAGCCTTTTCGATCTCATCGAAAAGAACTACCGAATAAGGATGGCGCCTTACGGCTTCCGTCAGCTGGCCGCCCTCATCGTATCCGACATATCCCGGAGGAGCACCGATGAGCTTGGACACATCGTGCTTTTCCATGTATTCGGACATGTCGATCCTGACAAGGGAATTTTCATCGCCGAACATGACTTCAGCCAATGCCTTTGCAAGCTCGGTCTTACCTACACCGGTCGTACCGAGGAAGATGAAGGTTCCTGCAGGACGCGATTCGTCCTTGATGCCGAGCCTGCCGCGGCGGATCGCCCTTGCGATCGACTTTACGGCTTCTTCCTGGCCGATTACTCTCTTGCCGAGTTCGGATTCAAGATTCTTGAGTTTCTCGGCATCGGATTCGGAGATCCTTGCAACCGGGATTCCCGTCCACTTTGCCAGGACATCTGCGATGTCATCTACCGTGAGAGACCCCGTGAAGCCTTCGTTGTCAGGCTTAAACTTCTCTTCGACCTTGTCGAGTTCGGCCTTGAACTTTTCTTCTTCGTTCTTGATGTCGGCTGCAGTCTCAAAATCCTGGGTCTCGACCGCTTCCTGTTTTCTCTTTTCGAGATCGTCTATCTTGGTCTTGAACTCGCGGCGGGCCTTCTCGTCCACGAAGTTGATCCTCTTGGATGCGGCTGCCTCGTCGATAAGGTCGATCGCCTTATCGGGCAGGTACCTGTCGGAAACATATCTTGTGGAAAGCTTGACTGCCTGGCTTATGACGTCGTCAGGGATGCGGATCTTGTGGTGCTCTTCGTATTTGGACCTTAAGCCCTTCAAGATCTCGATCGCTTCCTCCTCGGAAGGCTCGTTGACCATGACCTTCTGGAAACGTCTTTCGAGAGCGGAATCCTTCTCTATGTGCTTGCTGTATTCATCGAGCGTCGTTGCGCCTATGATCTGAAGCTCGTTCTTGGTAAGGAGAGGCTTCATGATGTTGGCTGCATCGAGAGTGCCGTCTGAGTCTCCGGCTCCGATGAGGGAGTGGATCTCGTCGATGAAGAGGATCGTGTCGGGATCTGATACTGCTTCTTCGAGGAGCTTCTTCATCCTTTCCTCGAACTCGCCTCTGAACTTGGATCCGGCTACGATCGAGCCCATGTCAACGCTGTACATGGTCTTGCCCTTTAAGACATCGGGGACGTCATCGTTTGCGATCTTGAGAGCCAGACCTTCCGCTATAGCGGTCTTGCCGACACCGGGATCACCTACGAGACAGGGATTGTTCTTGGTCCTTCTGATGAGGATCTGCATGACTCTGTTGATCTCTTCTTCTCTTCCTACGACCGGGTCGATCTTGCCCTGCTTTGCAAGCTCGGTCAGGTTCTTGCCGAACTGATCCAGAGTCTTCTTGCCGGAAGATTTTCTGCCTTTTCTTGCAGGCTCTTCGTCCTCGATGTCGGGACGCTCGTAGATCCCGGATCTCTCATCGTCATCGTCGTCATCATCAGGTCTTTCCGTTTCGCTCCTTATGAGGCGCGTAAGTCTCTCGCGCAGGATCCTGGGATTAACGTCCATGGCATCGAGCGCATGCTGGATTACGGCTCTTGCAGTGAACCTGTAGTTCAAGATCACGTAGAGGATATGTACGGGTTCAACGAACTTGCAGTTGGTCTGTTTTGCGGGTGTCTCTGCAAGCGTTAAGATACGCTTTGCATCCGCAGTGAGCCTGTCGTTTGCCTCATCTATGAGAGAAGGGATTGATTCATCAGGAACCGTCACATATGTGTTGACGCCGAGCTTTAAGATCAGCCCGTTGATGTCGTATACATTCTCCGCGAGGAACTCCCTTGCGGGGGTCTCGGCCATACAGAGGGCTGCAAACAGCAGAACATCGTTGAGCGGCTTTCTCGTTTCATTGTTCAGCGCAGCCGCGGTCGCCAGAACTCTTGCCGAATCTTTCGAAAACATATTAATCATCTCCCTTCAGAAATTCTTTGACTGTCCTTGCCCTCTTCTTGTTCGCAGCCGGGATCGCCCTGTTCCTGGGCCTGTCGCCCATGCACTCGCGGCATATCTCGCCTGTAATTATGTTTATTGTTTTCCAGGAGATCTTAAAAGGCAGATCTTCCGTTTCAACTTTTGCCTGATCGCTTTCAAGATAGTTCTTAAATATCCTGATGTTCGACAGGTTCGTAAGTATCTCCAGAGGCTGCTGGACCGTTGCAAATTTAAGCGTTCCGTATGCTCTTGCATAAAGGTCTTCATGCATTGCGGTGTTGCCTCCTGCTATCTCGAGACGGCATCTCCTCTCAAGATCGATTATCTCTCTTATGAGCTGCCTGCCGTTCTCCATCATCTCTTTCTCGCTTACTCCCAGCATCGCATCCGACAGGATGAAGAATATGCCTGCCGCGCCTGCCCTCTTGAAGGGAGCCGCAAGCTTCCAGTCGTACTGCTGGCATCTCTTGGATACGACTTCGACTCCGCGCTCGTTCCTGCAGATCCCGGGGATGCAGACCATGGCAAAGATCCTAAGTCCCGTGCCGGTATCGACGAGATTGGAATTCAAGAAACCGTACTTTTCAGAGAAGGAGACATCCAGTTTGGATTCCAATACCGATGCGAACTTCTCCGCTCTGTCGGTAACTCCGAGATCGAATCCCGCGCTCCTTGCTTCAACGGAAATGTGCTCGCTGAAATTTACGAAAACATTGAGAGAACTTTCCTCATCCGTATAGATCACGCTGTTTTCAGAAAGCTCTGCGCCTTCGGTCATGAGGACTCTGTCGCGCATTAACTGTTCCATCTTGGTAAGGTCGATGTTGCCGCCTTCCAATCTTTCCATCGGAAGCCCCTTCATCGCCGAATCGACTTCCTCCTTGACGTGATCGAAATCCTGCTTCTTCATCTTCGGAACGAAAGGCGTCCCGTTAAGGCTTCTCGACACAACGGCCGTAGTCATGATGACGACATCGGAATCCTTGCCTTCATTCTCATACCACCTCATCGTTGCCGCCCTCCTTTCTGCTGTTCAGTTCATCGCGGATCTTGGCCGCGAGGATATAGTCTTCGGCTTTGACGGCCGTCTCAAGTGCTTTCTTGAGTTCTTCTATGGAGAAGTCCCCGATCTTGCCTTCGTAGAAACTCTCCTTGATCTCGTCCGTCTTGTCGGTTATGTTTGCGCTTTCCTTATCTTCAGCTTCGTTACCGGATGCTGCCTTGGATCCTGAGTTTAAGATCTCTTCGACTTCATCTGCTTTGGTATCGGCTTTGGAATCAGGATCGTATTTTGCAGGGGTCCTGCCCAGATACTCCGTGCTGCCCTGCTCCTTAAGGAGGATCTTGGATATCGCATTGCCGAAAGTGTTGAAGCACTCTATGCAGCCGACTCTCTTCTCCGTCTCTATCTCCTTAAGCGACGTTCCGCACTTGGGGCAGGTGAGGGCGCTGTTGCCGAAATCGAGATTGCTCATGTTGAAGATCATGCCGGCTTTCTTTTCGAGCGGGAGATTAAAGAAATCGTCCATCGACTTGCCGATCTTGCCCTGGCACATCTCCTCAAAACAGTTGGCGCACATAACGCTTCCGTTGAATATTCGAAGATCGTTCTCGGGAACGTATCCTCCGCACTTTGAACAAATCATATTAGCATCCTCCTTATATTCGATTCTTATTCCGATATCAGAGCAAGCAGAAGATTCTTCATAATGTTTGCTCTTACTTTTGATCTTGTATCAGTTTCGACTAATCCCAGAGCCCTGTCCGAGACAGCCGACATTATGATTATCGCATCCCTTTTTGTTATCGCTCCCGCGCTTACCGCTCCCTCCAGGAGATTCCTTGCCTGCTGCTGGGTGGCGGCATCTCCTATGGCATCGATCATCTCCTTGAGGTAGGAGAACTTATTCATGAACTCCACCCTGGTGACCGTTATCTGACCGCCGCCTCCGCGCCTGCTCTCGACTATGTAGCCCTGCCCGGAAGAAAACCTCGTCGACAGGACATATGTGATCTGGGAGGGAACACAGTTGGCCTGCTCAGCCAGAGCGGATCTGTTGATGGTCGCGATACCGTTGTTCTCGTCGATCATCTCTTTGATCATATCTTCTATCACATCCACAAGACGCGCCATCGATCTTTCCTCCTTGTCTGTTCTTTAACTTTGACTATCTTTGACAATTAGATTATCCGACAGTATCTTTTCCTTGTCAATGGCCTTGTTTTTGCTAGAAATGAGCGGATCTGCACCGGGGGTAAAAGTGCAGATCCGCAGGTCTCTCTTGTGCGCTTTGGCCTATCCCTTGCGCACCCTTATCCACAAACTCTATGAGTAAAGTGTCATCCTTCGATCGCGATGTTGCCGGCAGGCAATGCCTTCTTCTCATCCTTCTTAGGAAGGTTCATCTTCAGCACACCGTTCTTAAAGGCTGCCTTGATCTCATCCTGCGTGACCTGTTCTCCTACATAGAAGGTCCTGGTCATCGCGCCCTCATATCTTTCCTTCCTGATCACCTTGCCGTGCTTCTTGTCTTCCTTGTCGACTTTCTTGTTGGCATTGACGGTAAGATAACCTTCTTTGAGATTGAGGTTGATGTCTTCCTTATCGAATCCCGGCAGATCGATATCGATCTCATAAGAGTCCTCATGCTCACGAACATCGGTCTTCATAAGGTTTGCAGCCTTCTTGCCTGCGAAAGGATTCTTTCTTCCGTAAAGACCTCTCTCGAACTCATCCTCGGGGAAAACCAGATCGTTCAACATTTCATCCATCAGACTTTCTCCGAAAACATCAGGTAAATACAACATATGTCATTCCTCCTTTTGCTCTTCGGGTCCTGTATAACGGGGACTCAAGCTTCTTGTTTTTCGTATCGGAAGGATCTTAGGATCTTTCCTTTACGGCTATGTTATACCACGCCGATTAGCACTCTGCAAGAGGGAGTGCTAATTATTTTGCAAATTTTTTGACTTTTTTTGACTTTTGCCTCATTTTTCACTCAAATCGCTTCAGGAAATCAGGACATAAAAAACGGGGCCGCCGTTTGGCAGCCCCGGTGATCTTTATCTTTCGATCAAGCAGATCAGGAAATGATGCTCTGCTCTGTATCCTTATCGAAGATGTGGATACGGTTCGTATCGATAGCCAGGTCAACAACCTCACCGATAGAGGACTGGGATGTTGTAGGATCGACACGGCATGTAAGAGGCAGGGAAGCGTTAACCGTAACATAGAGATATGTCTCGGCACCAAGCATCTCGACGACCTCGACGTCAGCTGTGAATGCAGCCTCAGGGTGATCGGTAACGAAGTTAGCTTCGTCTGTGATAGCCTCAGGACGTACACCGAAGATAACTTCCTGTCCGTCTCTCTCCATAACTTCCTCAACTGCATATCTCTCAGGGAGTTTGATCGTAACGTTCTCGAAGGAGATGAATACGTCAGAACCCTCAACGTTGATAACAGCATTGATGAAGTTCATAGGAGGCATTCCGATAAATCCTGCAACGAATGTGTTAACCGGGTTATCGTAGAGCTCCGTAGGAGAGTCAACCTGCTGGATGAATCCGTCCTTCATAACAACGATTCTGGTACCCATTGTCATAGCTTCTGTCTGGTCATGGGTAACGTAAACGAATGTTGTCTTGAGTCTGTGGTGGAGCTTTGTGATCTCAACACGCATCTGTACACGGAGCTTAGCATCCAAGTTGGAGAGAGGCTCGTCCATAAGGAAGACCTTAGGGTCACGTACGATAGCACGGCCAAGAGCAACACGCTGTCTCTGACCACCGGAGAGAGCCTTAGGCTTTCTGTCGAGGAGATGCTCGATCTCGAGGATCTTAGCAGCCTCAGTTACACGACGGTTGATCTCGTCCTTGGTCATCTTTCTTAACTTAAGAGCGAATGCCATGTTGTCACGAACGGACATGTGAGGATACAAAGCGTAGTTCTGGAAAACCATTGCGATGTCACGGTCCTTAGGGAGAACGTCGTTAACGCAACGATCGTCGATGTAGATCTCACCCTCTGTGATATCTTCGAGACCTGCGAGCATACGGAGTGTCGTGGACTTACCGCAGCCGGAAGGGCCAACCAAGATGACGAATTCCTTATCGGCAACCTCAAGGTTAAAATCGGATACGGCTACAACGCCGCCGTCATACTTCTTGTAAACATGCTGGAAAGATAAACTTGCCATAAAATAAATACCTCCAAAAATCGCCGATGTCCGGCTTTTTCATAGGACAATAGTACCACATGCCCTAAAACATTGACTATATGGCATTATCCATAAAAAGAAACAGCCTATTTTGGATTATATTTTCAATCAAATTAGTCAGTTTGCACACTATAGGGTTTTTCATTTGTGCACCGTGTTCAAAAACATTGCGAAAAGCCTTATTTTATTACATTTTCAAGGCATAAAAGCCTTGTTTAGCATGCACAATGCATATTGGGAGTATGATGTGATCAGCGCAAAAAATGACCCTTAAAGTCAAGAGACGGGCAGGGGGGCGGAAAATGCATAAATATACATTGTTTTTGCATAATTATGCATTATCGGCACAAGATATTCAGGCAATACACGTTATTCTTATATAAATATCCACAAAGACTGCATAAATTGCTTGACTTTTGAATATTTATACATTATAGTGCATAAATCTTGCGCTAAATAAATTCGTATATATAACAGGAGAAAAAACAACATGATCAAAGTCAGCATTATCGGAGCCACAGGCTATGTCGGATGTGAACTCGTACACGGGTTTGCAGCTCATCCCGAATTTGAACTCGTACATTTGACGAGCAGGACTTTCGCGGGACAAAAGTTTTCGGACATCTATCCCGTGTTCCGCGGCGTCTGCGATATCGTCCTCTCTGATGATGACGTGGAGGCGGCTGCAGCTGACTCGGATCTTGTCATAACGGCCCTGCCTCACGGCGTATCTTCCGCCAAGGTTCCCGCAATACTTGCCAAGGGCTGCAAGGTCATCGACCACTCCGGCGACTTCAGATACAAGAACGTTGAGACTTACGAGAAGTCCTATAAGTTAGATCACCCCGCACCGGAACTTCTGGAGGAAGCCGTATACGGCCTGCCCGAGTTCTACCGTGATGAACTCGCAACGGCAAGGCTCGTTGCAAACCCCGGCTGCTATCCGACATGTTCGCTCATCGCTCTTGCGCCCTTCCTTGCGCAGGGTCTGATCGATACGGATTCCATCATCATCGATGCAGTGTCGGGAGTATCGGGCGCAGGACGCAAGGCTGACCTGGCTTATTCTTTCTGTGAGACAGATGAAGCTTTCAAGCCCTACGGCGTCGTAGGCCACCGCCACACGACCGAGATCGAGGAGAAGTGCTCCTTCATCGCAGGCAAGGACATCAAGCTCACCTTCACGCCCCACCTTGCGCCTTTCAAGAGAGGCATGCTCGCAACGATCTACGTTAAGCCCTCCGAATGTTATAAAGACGTAACAACCGCATCGCTTTACGAAATCTATAATGAGTACTATAAGGGGGAGACTTTCGTAAGAGTCCTTCCCGAAGGGACGCTCCCCGATGTCAAGGCCGTCAACGGCTCCAACTACATTGACGTCGGCGCGGCATACGATCCCGAGACCGGCATGATCAAGCTCTTCTCCGCGCAGGATAACCTGGGCAAGGGCGCAGCTCTCCAGGCGATCCAGGCTGCCAACTGCATGTTCGGCCTGCCGGAGGATACGGGACTTAAGAATGTGATAAGAGGTGTCTGATAAGGATACTTTTCGAAAAGATAAAGTGAGGAACAAGTTATGGTAAGCAAGAATGAGATGCCCGACATCACGGGCGATATGCAGAGCATGGTAGAACGGGCCACCATCCTGACAGAGGCACTCCCCTACATCAGGAAGTTAAGGGGCCAGACGATCGTCATCAAGTACGGCGGCAATGCCATGGTCAACGAAGACTTGAAGCAGTCGGTGATGGATGACATCACCCTCCTTAAATACATCGGCATCAACCCGATCGTCGTTCACGGCGGCGGACCCGACATCAACAGCATGCTGAAGGCTGTCGGCAAGGAGTCCACTTTCGTCAACGGCTTAAGGTATACGGATGACGAGACCATGCAGTATGCCCAGATGGTCCTGATCGGCAAGACCAACAAAGAGATCGTATCGCTCCTTTGCGGCAAGGGCGCCAAGGCCATCGGAATCTCCGGCATCGACGGTCACCTCATCGAAGCCGAAAAACTCGATAAGGATTCCGAAGGCAACCCGGTCGATATCGGCTACGTCGGCAAGATCAAGAACATCAACACAAAGGTGATCGAGATGCTCGCAAACGACGAATATATCCCGGTAATCGCCCCGATCGGAGTCGGCGCTGACGGCCAGAGCTACAACATCAATGCGGATACGGTCGCATCCGAAGTCGCCGTGGCACTGAAAGCAAGCAAGCTCATGTTCTTAACGGATGTCGGCGGCGTGCTCGATAACGACAAGAACGTCATCCCCGTCCTTTCCGAAAAGGATGTTTCCGACTGCATCGCATCCGGCATCATCTCCGGCGGCATGATCCCCAAGATCGAAGGATGCCTTGATACAGTAAGGCGCGGTGTCGACCGTGCGCACATAATCGACGGCAGGATACCTCACAGCATCATCCTGGAGATATTCACCAAGAACGGTATCGGCACCATGATAGTAAAAGAAAAGAGGGAAAATTATGAATATAGAAAATGATCTGTATCTGATATCAGATTACGACAAGAAATACTGCATGCAGGTCTTCGGACCCCAGCAGATCGCATTTACACACGGCAAGGGCGTTTACCTTTACGACACCGAAGGCAAGAAATACATGGACATGATCGGCGGCATCGCCGTTAATTCCGTGGGTCACGGCAACCCCAAGCTCGTTAAGGCCATATCCGACCAGGCTAAGAAAGTCATCCACTGCTGCAACTACTATCTGATCCCGCAAAGATCCGAGCTCGCATATAACCTCTGCAGCAGGAGTTTTGCGGACAAGTGCTTCTTTGCAAACTCGGGAGCCGAAGCCAACGAGGGCGCGATCAAGTTAGCACGCGGCTACTTCTCCCACAAGGGGATCGATAAGTATGAGATCGTAACAGCCAAGATGAGCTTCCACGGAAGAACGATGGCAACCATAACGGCAACGGGGCAGCCCAAGTTCTCGGAGCCCTTCAAGCCCGTCGTTCCAGGCTTCAGATATGCCGAGTTCAACAATATAGATTCTTTCAAGGAGCAGGTAAATGACAAGACTTGCGCAATAATGCTCGAACTCATCCAGGGTGAGTCAGGCGTACATCCCGCAGATAAGTCTTTCGTTCTCGAGATCAAGAAGCTCTGCGAAGAGAAGGGCATCCTTCTCATAATCGACGAAGTCCAGACCGGCATCGGCAGGACGGGAACCCTCTTCTGCTACGAGCAGTACGGTATCAAGCCCGACATCATGACACTCGCAAAAGGTTTGGGCGGCGGTGTCCCGATCGGCGCAGTCCTTGCTACCAAGGAAGCCGCAACCGGCTTCCAGCTCGGCGACCACGGATCGACTTTCGGCGGCAACCCCCTGGCTTGCGCAGCAGCAAATGCGGTTCTCGAGATCATCTCCGAAAACCAGCTCTGCTTCAACGCAGGCACGATAAGCGAGTTCATCGTCGGCAAGCTTAACCAGATCAAGGAAAAGCGCGGCTACATCAAGGAAGTCCGCGGCATGGGACTTCTGATAGGCATCGAGTTCGATGAGAGGATCATGGCATCCGGCATGAGGGATGCATTAAGGAACAAAGGCTTCCTCGTATCCTCGATCGGCAAGTCCGTCATCAGGATCGCGCCTCCCCTCATCATAAAGGAATCCGAAGCCGCCAAGTTCTGCTCGGCTTTGGAACAGGTACTTAAAGAAACAGATAAGATCAACAAGAATAAGTTAGGATTGGAGCTTAAAAAATGAAACACTACATCGATTTTCACGAAGACGTAAGTTTTGAAGATTTAGACAAACTCTTAGACATCGCAGTCGATCTGAAGGCGAAGACAAAGGCGGGCATCCCCCACCCGATTCTTTCCGGCAAGACCCTCGCCATGATATTCACGAAGTCTTCCACAAGAACACGTGTATCTTTTGAGGTCGGCATGTATCAGCTGGGCGGAATGGCTCTCTTCCTTTCCAATAACGACATCCAGATCGGCCGCGGCGAGACCATCTACGATACGGCTCATGTCTTATCCGGCATGGTCGACGGCATCATGATCCGTACATTCAAGCACTCCGACGTTGAAGATCTTGCAAAGTACGGCTCGATCCCCGTCATCAACGGACTTACCGATGACCAGCATCCGACCCAGGCATTGGCTGACCTCCTTACCATCAAGGAACATAAAGGTGGCCTTAAGGGTCTTAAGCTCGCATACATAGGTGACGGCAACAATGTCGCAAATTCCCTCCTCCAGGCCTGCGCCAAGGCGGGAATGGATATCGCAGTCGCATCCCCTTCAGATTTCACATGCCCCGACAAGTATGTAAACCAGGCAAAGAAGGATGCCGAAGTAACAGGTTCCAAGATCTTAATGACCACAGATCCTTTCGAAGCAGCTGACGGCGCTGACGTCCTCTATGCGGACACATGGACATCCATGGGCCAGGAAGAGGAGAAAGCTAAGCGCGTCGAGATCTTCAAGGATTATCAGATCAATTCCAAGCTCATGGGCGTTGCCCACAAGGATGCGATCTTCATGCACTGCCTCCCTGCATACAGGGGTTATGAAGTAACTGAAGACGTAATCGACGGACCTCAGAGCGTCGTTTTCGATGAAGCCGAGAACAGGCTCCATGCCCACAAGGCGATCCTCGTTCACTGCATGGGCTGATGGATTTCGAATTAAGGATTGCATTACCCGGAGAAGCATACAAGATAGCCCTTCTCATAAGAGGGGCTATGTTGTCATACGGCAAGGATTCGCACATCCCCTACGGGATGCTGGAATCCCTGACCGAGAGCGTCGAATCCGTGGCAGACAGGATCAGCCGCGGACACTGCCTCTGTTTCTGGGACGGTCCCGAGCCCGTGGCAACAGTCACATTGACTGAAGTCGCAAACCCCATGAAGTACAGTTTTTCGGAAAAGACGATGAACTCACTTTCGGATATCGCGCCTGCAGGATATATCTCAAGATTTGCCGTAAGGAGCGATCTTAGGGATTCGGGTCTGGGCGTAAAACTGCTCGATGAAGCAGAAGCGCTTGCAAGAAGCCTCGGCATAAAAGGCCTGATACTGCATTCATCATCTGACAACAGATCCCTTTCAGCCTTCTATTCCAACCGCGGCTTCGTCCTCACCGACAGCGAAAAGAGCCGCGGCTACAACAGAGGCTTGTTCATCAAGAAGATCTGAAGGATCCGTCACTTGATATCGAATTCGGCAACAAGACTGTTTTCAGAATTGCCCCAACCGTCTTCCTCGAAAGTGTTATATTCTTTTTCTATCCTGTACCTGCCGCTCTCAAGTGTTCCATAGGGTGCAAGATTGCATTTAATGTCATGGCTTTCGCCTTCCGGAAGAACAACGGAACCGCCGGCAAAAGCTGCATATTCCACCATAGGAATCGTGTACCATTCGCCGTCGATCTGTTTTTGCAGGGAAAAACCGGATCCGTATCCATAAGAACTGCCGGAGTCGTTCCTGAGCCTTATGGTTACGACATTATCATCAAGGCTTACAAAAGATAGGGATACTCCGTCCTTCTCGCTCGGCATGGCACCCTCCTTGCGGTAAAACCTCACATCATGGGGACCCAGCCATGCGGAGTTCGGAAAATATATGCCGCTATCATATGTCTTCATATCAGGATCGGAAGTGCTTTCAAATAAAGAAGCAAGATCATATTCGGCTTTATAAACGGACCCGTCTTCCTTGACCCATAAACCGTTGCTGTATGCCAGCTTCTGATGACCCGTGATCCCGCCCATGGTCAGACCGTAGCAGGGAATGCTGAAATCTTTAATCAAAGAATCCTTAACGGCCCTTATCTTGAGATTATTGATCTCGTCGATTATCTTTTGTTCCTTTTCATCGTCAACGATCCACTTTTCCTTCACGGTCTTTCCGTCAAAATAGTAAAGCATCATGGCACAATTTTCAGGTTTGGCATCCTGAAGCATCGGGGCGACATCCGCCCTGTTCAGATCCATGCTCTTGATTCCCGCATAGAATATCAGCACAAATATGCATACCATTAGGATAATCAGAAATCCTGATCTTGTTTTCATGTTGTTCCCCCCTTTATATAATGAGCATTAATGCACATAAGAAACTCCCCTGTCTTATGATATCACGATCCTTCATATACTGAACAGTAGTCATCGGTGAAAGCATTGCCGTCAAAAGACAGGAAATAGTATTCATAGTATCCTTGGCTTCCATGCAATTCCTTATAAAAAAGTATCAATATGGGATCATCTCCGGATGCATCCGGCCTTGCGAAGACTTTACATCCGATTATGTCCGGATTCCTGCAGTAGGTCACTTCGCCGATGTGTTCACCAAGATCCTTTTTGGGATCAACCCGATAACCCTCTTCGGGAAGACCATACTTTTTTCTGATGCTGCTGTCACAAAGTTTATATCTTTTGTCTCCGACCGTTATTGTTTCGGGCCTGTTTACGGGATCAGTTCCTGCCTGGGCGTAAGCGTGAGTGACATCATCTTCCGTTTCTGCTGTTAATGCAGACTCGACCAAAGAATTCACGCTTTTTATCTCGGTATTTTGAAGCTCTACGTTTGGAGAATAGCGGTAATTTATTAATGCCTTGATCCCTATCAGCGCGAGCAGAACGGCACACATCGAAGATGCGAGCCCGATATAAAAGCCGGGGCGGATCCTTGTAACCTTGGCATGCCTTGCTTCTTCGAGCTCGGCAACCAGGTCGTCATCCACTTCAGATATTGCCATTAACAGTTCTTCTGATGTCATGTTAATCCCTTCTCCCTTAGAACATCCTTAAGCTCTTTTCTCATCCTGAAGAGCATCGTGTTGATCCTGTTTTCCGAATATCCCGTTTTCTCTGCGATCGAAGACACCTTCTCAAGATCAAAATATCTTCTCATGAAGATGATCCTCTTCTCTTTTGACTGCCCGCGGAGGAAATCCGAGATCGCCGATGCAAGTTCCTTATGTTCCGATCCTTCTTCGGCAGCGCTGCCTGATTCCAGGCACTGTTCAAGTTCATTTGAAAGTTCCACGATATATCCCTTCCGCTTAAGCCTATTGTCGTGAATACATCGGTTGATCGATATATTCCTTATGATCTTCGAAAGAAAAGACGACAGATAATCGCGCGGCTCATTGGGAGGGATCCGGTTCCAGGCCTCGAGATAAGTGTCGTTCTCACACTCCTCCGATGTCTCCTGATTCTCCGTGATCCTGTAAGAAATGCTCCTGAGCATGCGGCCGTATTTGTCGGCCGAGTGCTTTATAGCCATTTCGTCACGAGCAAGATAAAGATCTACGATCTTACCGTCATCCATTCTCTTTCCTTTCCTTCAACAGGCGCCTTCACTATATATAGCAACATCCATGAGATTATCTTACACTGAATTTTATTTTTTTCGCGAAAAGAAAAATTGGCGGAAACAATGCAAAATGTTGGCGATATCGCCAACAAAACATGACATTTCCGCCAACAACGCACCCATACACCCGAAATTGGCGGAAACAGCCCGAAATGTTGGCGAAACCGCCAACATTTCTATGGTTTTGCGCCAACAATTGAAATACCGGAGATAATAAGCAACAAAAATGCTGCCCGCGAGGAACAGCACCTTCTTTCAGTTATCATAACGATCAGGGATTGAGCCTGATCTTGGGAGTCCTGATCTTCCTTACGGGCTGGTCCTTCTTCTTTTTCTTATCGTTCTCCTTGCCGATGAAGAGGCCTGCTCCCAGGATCATTATCAGCACGAACGGCAGCATGTGGAATGCAACGCCGGTAGGTGCAACCAGGAGTTTCTCGTTGGATACGGTCAGGAGGAACTTAGTCTCCGCAGATCCCGTGAGTTCCGCATAATCACAGTCGCTGGTCTTTATTTGCTCATCTTCGGGAAGAGCGTTATTGACGGTGATCCTGATGTCGGCAACGGTCTTATATCCTGCGGGAGCTGACTGCTCAGCAAGGTAGTAGTTGCCGTTTTCGAGCGAGATATCGATGCTGGTAACGCCGGACTCGGTATATACCATCATACCGTCAGCGCCGGATGTCAGTGTGAAGAGGGTGTTCTGCGTGCCACCTACGAGGTTATAGAGGCGGAATACGGCGCCCTCCACGGGATCTCCTGTTTCCTTATCGATCTTCTTAAGGTTCAGCACGACGGATGCAGGACGGTTGATGTAGTTGATGTCGCTGTTGCCGGTCTCTGAGATCGGGACAGTTGTCGTATCGGTACGGATCGTATTGACGTAAGCTGCAAATCCGGGCGCATTCTCCTGAACCTGCAGGAAGTAACCAACGGGAAGTTCGCTGAATGTTATCTCACCGTGGTCTTCGAGAGCGAACGAGATTACGTCGCCTGATACCGTTGCGCCGAGCGCTTCGGCCATAGCCTTGATCTCAGCGGAGATCTCTTCTCCCGATGCGGCGCTTGCCGTCTTAAGGATCTTTGCCGTAAATGCGAAAAGCGTTCCCGGATCAGGAGGCGTCTGACCTGCAGCCACCTGAACATTCTTGGTGATCTTGTAACTTCCGGTCTTAAGGGTATTTACGAATTCGATCGTATCTTCCTGCTCGATATCTCCTATCGTGTAGCTGAGAGCCTCTGTCTTAGTCTCGCCTGCCAGACCTACGGTGGTCACATAATCTTCTTCAGCATCCTGTGTTACGGTCAGCTTATAGCCGCGAGGGAGATCTTTAATGGTATATACCTCGCCGTCCGTCAAGGTGAAGGTCAGGTCCTTCCTGTCGTTGCTGTAAGAATATGTGCTCTCTCTGAACGAAGGGAAAGGCACGCTGGTATCGCCGTTCCAGATGGTAGCGTGATAGGTGAATTCCTTGGTCTTGCTGCCGTAGCCCGGAACGCTGTTAGTAACAACGATATCATATGTATCACGGGTGTTCGTGAATGTGATGCCACCGCCTTCGGAAAGAACATTTTCAAGCGTGAATGTCTTGCCGCTCCTATCGTTGCTGTCTGCATCGTTAACGGATTCTGCAGTCCAGCCGGAAGCTGTCTCCACGACAGTCACCTTGCCTCCGATCGGCACGCCGCGCATGAGTTCGGTCTCGCCGTCCTTAAGCATTACGGATGTTCCGGCATACCGGGAAGGCGTAACGTCATTGCCGTCGGCATCATAATAGGTAATTCCGAATGCAAACGACTCATTGCCCGTGATGTAATCATCAGGCGTTACGATCTTCTTCAAAGCAACATCCGTATTGGTGCGGGTGTTGGTGAATCCAACGGGAATCTCGGTTTCGTTGGAATATGCGGCTGTACCGGATAAGGTGTAGGTTCTGGTACCACCAGTCGCATTATTTAATGTAGGTGTTCCTCCGCCGAATGTCGTCACGGTTCCGTTGTCTGTAACTGTAGCAGGCTGCCCGTTGATCGAAACAGTAACCGTATAATTCGGATCCGATACTTCAGTTATCTTAAGAGACTGGAAGAAAACGCTCAAACTATAGGTACCGTTTCGACTGATCGTAATCGTTTGTGATGAATTGAAATACAGAGGCAACGTGATGGTTTCGCCATCCTTTAAACTGAATGACTGCGTTTCACCATCTGATGTGCTCGACTGTAAACTACCTAAAGTCCAACGGTTTGTACTGTTTCTGGTTATTGATCTGGTATACGTTGTTGTCGTATACTCGGCCGTAAAGGTAAATTCCTTATCCGTCTGTTCTGACGTCAGAGGAGAGCCGTCACCGTTTACGACAGTCTTGGTTACCGTAATATCGATATGCTCTGCCTGGATCCAGGATGTGTAAAGATCCAGATCTTCAGATACCGGAGTGCCGAACTCATAGATATCAGTAATCTCATCTATCGCCTTGGCCTGATTCTGGTGACTGGTCACCGTGACCCAGCGGTAGAAGAGGTTGCCCGTATTCCATGTCGGTTGAGCGGGCATCCTTACCGTGTCGCCTTTGGCGAGAGTTACAGTATGCGTATAGTTGCTGCCCAGAACGAAGTATTCATTATCCGTATCGCGCCATGTGTGATTATTTGTAAGATGGAATGTTACAGTTACTGTCTCGCCCCAGACTGCATAGAGAGTCATGCCGGAACTGACTTCGGTATTGAAGTTCCAGAGGAGGCTGTTCTTGATGACCGTCATGTTGTTAATTCCTTCTGCCGCATTCGTTCCGCGGAGCGTATATCCTGCAGGATCGCATGCAGCAGCATCGGGATCCGTGGTCCAGCCGACAAAGGTATAACCGGATCTTACGGGATCTGAAGGCTTTGTTGCTTTGGCAGTATTACCGTTGCTGAGATCAACGGGCTCATAAGGAAGTCCGTCTTCATCAACATATACGAGAGAATCGTCAGTAATTACAGTCTGGTAATCAATGCCTGTTCTGGTATCCGTCCAGTTGCCGCCATTGCAATCGAAGAATATCGTATCAATTCCGTCAAAGTAGACATGCACTCCTTCAGGATCCGAATGGAGCGTATCAGTCAGTTCGTAGGCTGCGCCGGAAGATCTGTAAGCGGCAGCCGTTGTCTGGACTGTCTGGGATTCATCGAACCAGCTCGTGATATTCAGGAGCTGCGAATTGTTGGTATTAGTTCCGTTAATGGTGAATGTCTCGCCGTCGCCTTCTGGCATTACGAACTTGATGCTCTCGCCCGGAGCCAGGGTTACGGATGTTCCGGTGAACTTTTCGCGGCTGAAGACGCCCGTAACTTCATTGACGATGCTCATTGCTTCTCCCGATCCGGTCAGATCGAAGGTAACGGGCTGGGAAGTTCTGTTAGTGAATGTAACATATACCATGGGTTCCCAAACCGCATAGAGCTTGACTTCGTCTGTTCTCTGAACGGACAACACGGAATCGGCTGCGTATGTAGGGATGTAAGGATCGCCTGTCAGAAGGTCATCCTCCGTTGCGCCGGTACGGTCTAACGAATAATCAGAGCCTTCATCGAATCCGATCAGGAGATATCCGTCGGGATGCTTGAAGTAGATGCTGCTTGCATCGTAAGGCGCATTCAGTGTTCCGGGAGCTACTGCGTATTTATATACATGCACCGCATTGTTGGACTGCATGTTTCCGAAAACGATCTCGTTTTCGCTTACATCTTCGACTACGACACCAGAGCCTGTCCAACCCGTGGCGGACGTGATGTCCGCATCTGTAGAAAGAACTGTTCCTGATCCATCAGTGATGTATCCGTCATTAGCATTCAGCATCAGGTTGGCAACCTTCGGACGGCGGTCAGATTCGTTTACCGACTGATAGACCGCTCTCATGTGGATACAGCCGTAAGGATCAGCATCAGCTGCGTCTATCGTATACGGTGTAGGCTCTGCGTAGTAGACGTCATGCAAAGGCGTATAGATCGCATGCCCGTTTGCATCGTAGCCCTCAAACTTTACGACCTGCCAACCACGGAAGATGTAATCGTCTCCTGCCATCTGACCGTTAACCGTAATACCCGTGGGCTGCTGGAGTGTTGTGGTCTGTGCGCCGTCATTATACTTGCCCTGACTTGTGTTCTCAGGATCTGTCCATGAACTGATCTGACCGTTGATAACAACCTCCGATCCGTCATTCAAAGTAAGGATATATGAAGGATCATAGGAGATATAATAATCGCCTACTCTTCTCCATACTGCGCGGAGGGTAATGTCTCCTTCTATTGCATTCGCGAAGCTGTAAGGAGTATCGGATGTCTTTCCGTTGGAATCTACCGTAAACCATCCTACAAAATCATATGTACCGTTAAGAGCTTCCTCATAGAGGGCATAACCTCCAACACCGTTCTTCTTGACGTACATATCTTTGAATTCATCAAATGTAGCAGGAAGAGTTCCGTCGTAATAGCCGGGGCGCGATGCTTCGTGCCAAGCCCGGGCGGCCTTGCAGTACTTGTAATATGCTTCAAGCTGATCAGCGGTCAGATAGAGAGCATTACGCAGATCTGAGTGAAGTCCCCATTCGCCGCTGGTCGCATTGTGCTGCATATTAACGTAGTAGTACTTCGTGCCGTCATCTTCACCGGTGTACTCTATGTATGTCCTTTCGAGTTCATACTCACCGACAGCAGTGCCGTACATGGCGCTGAAGTATGTTGACTGTGATGTGTTATGTCCGGAACCGATACCGGCAAGAGTTGATGCCCATAAAGGCATTGATCCTACTGCATCACCGTTTGCATTCCATGCAGCGATCCACTTGCTGTCAGAGGAATTGGCTCCCGTAAATCCGCCAAGATAGAATGTGGGATATCCGCCGTCAGAAGATTCTGTGTAATTTATGTGATCAATTACACCGCCGTTAGGGTCGATGCAAACATTGTAATAAACAGGGGTCCACTTGCCGTAAACTCTCTTATCTGCTGCCGGCATATCGGTGTTGAAATCGAAAAGAATGGTGCAGGATGCATCTGCATACCAACCTCCGAATTCATAATGATCAGGTATCTCATCCTCAGTCGGCCAGATAGCATTAACAGTATCATCCGGATGCTGATTATGGTCATATTTGCTGAGCGATGCACCATAAGGAACCAAAGCAGGAGGAGTCTTCTCAGTGACGGGCATTTCAGCTTCCGGGGGATAATAGTAATCGAAGATCAGAGCCTTGGCGATGCGGTCGTAGAAGTAATTCATCACAAGAGTGGAATGCGTCTCGGAAGGATCATTAAATCCTGCATAAGAAGGCGCAACCTGCTGACCGTAATTATCACTGCCGGACCTGGCCATAAAACTGTCATTCAGATAATAAGTCTTACCATTTTGAACAACTGTTGTGTATCCGGAATAATCTACTCCATCCAGCACTTCAAAATAGATATTATATGTCCATTCACGCGGACCTGAAGTTCTGTAACTTGCAATAAGGAAGTTTCCGTCTTCCGAATCCGGAAGACCGAGGATGCCTTCATCTATCGTAGAGAGTTTTCCCTTAACGGTATCATTCTGTCCGGGTCTGCCGTAGTTACCGGCACCTGCCATCATCCACCAACTGGTCAGATTATTTCCGCCTACTGAAGGGAATCTTGCATAATCAGGCCACTTGGCCGAGATATCCTGCCCGTAATTTGCTCTGACAACATAACAGTAATATCTGTTACCGTTATAATCAAATTGCTGTATGTTATCCATGCTGTATCCGCAAACAACGGACAACTCGGTGGTGCCTGCACTTCTCCAACCCATACCTGAACCTTGAGTACAGTAAGCCTGCCAGGTCATGTTGTTAGGAGGATTATAGTTGCCAGTCAGATATGGAACATTGATATTACCGGTCACGGTTCCATTGTTGAGCTGTCTTCTCGCGAAGAAGAATCTCAGGTTATAAGCCATGCGGTCAAAGTAGATATTGACTACGGTGGAATTGTCACCCCTAACCGTAGCGGTATTCATTACAACAGGATTGTTGTCTCTCAGATGGAAGCCGGTGAAATCAGCTGTCGATTCAAGTGAAAGATAATCCGAAAGCAACGGCATCAACTGTTCCACCGTAATTCCGGAATTACATAAAACAGTAGATGAAAGGTTTTCCAGCTTATAGTAATCATATGTCTTCGACGCATCTGCTATATCAACGGCATCTGTTACTTTCTGTCTCCATACTGCAACTGTTACTTTCGCATCAGGCTTCTCTGTCCACTGAGCATAGAATGTCAGGGAATTCAAAGGATACTTGATGGTAAGGACGCCGTTCTTTATCGTATATGCAACTCCGGTATGGGTGTTGCCGTCATTATCTTCATATGTGCCGTTAACGGAAAGATCCACCGAGGACAGGAAATTACCGTCAGGATCAGTTACCAATACATAGTTGGGATTATCGGGGTCATCACTGGTATCAACTCTCCAACCTGCAAAATCGTATCCTACACGGCTGGTCACGGGAAGTTTGTTGACTTCACCGCCGACGCTTGCGCCGCCCTCACCGGAGTCGAATTCAGCCATCGTGAACTGGGCAGGAACATACTTTGCGCCGTTACCGCTTTCACCTAAGTTGAAGAAGAGCCAGCGTCCTTCCTGGAAGTAAGGATAGAGATCTATGTTTTCGGTAACGTCGATATATTTGGTGATCGGGTTGGAACTGTCATCCATGGTCTGGATGGAGACCCAGGTGTTGTTCGTGCGGTACTGCCAGCCGCGGAAGATCCTTCTGATCGTATCCGTTGCCTGTGCGCTGACATCGCTTATGAGGACCCTCTCCGTTCCGTCGGAACCCAGGATAACGAGCTTGCGGGTAAGAAGGTTGCTGGTGTTGCTGACCGCGTATGCGAGCTCGTGGAAGTTTACGAAGCAATAATCTTCATAGATCGGAGCCACATAGATATGGGCACTGTAATCGTCGGGATCCATATCGGCAGTCTCGCTGTAGGGCTGGCCGTTTACGGTCCAGGTCATGGTGAATGAGCCGTCGCCGTTGTCCGTGACGCTGATGGGCTTTTCGAAAGGAAGATGCTTCGGGGAAGCCGTCCATGTAAATGTGTAATCGTTGCCGGATGCGGAAGCGAGATTGACAACATACCAGCCGTAGAAATATTTACCGGAGATGTTGGCGGGGTTGGCGATCATCTCAAGAGTCTCGCCGTCCCTGACGATCTGGGTCTTCTGCTTGTTGCCTGCCGAGTTGACGAACTCATAAGCACCTACGGTGTACTGATATTCGCCGTTGACGACAGATTCCTGTGATGCGTCAGTTACGGGCGCCAGATAGTGGATCGTAAATCTGGGCGTCTTGACTTCGCCGCCCTCGTGATCGACGATGGCGTAGATGCTAAATGAATCCGCATTGAAAACGACGGAGTTGTCGTCAGTTGCGACATTCGTTTTCACGAGATCGGCCCGGGAGCCTTCATCTTCCAGATGGTAGACATCAACGGCTTCGGAAGTAATGAGATCGCTCTTGAATGTAACCTTCAAGGACTTTCCGTCCGGCTGCCATTTGATGCCGAGATCCTTCATGTCGGCATTTGCATAGATATTGATGTCGTATGCCAGGATCGCCGCTTTGCCGTCGATCTTGACATCCACCTTCTCTGCTTCAACGATCGCAGATGCAGGAAGACTGCCTTTGATGATGATGTCGTCATTCTCGAAAACGGTCTTAGCCTTGATCTTCCTGGAAATGGTGGAAAAATCAAGGAATGAGAAAACGGAGAACCCTTCTGTCTCGAAGGTTACTTTCTTGTCTTCTGTTTTCGAAGGCAGTTCTTCTGCCTTATCCTTATCGTCGAAGTGTACGACCTTGACGTCGTCCAGTTTCTTGGCATCGACGAGTTCGATGGTAATCCTGACTTTCGAACCGTCGGGCTGATATTCGTCATCTCCTTTTACTATCGATATATCGAAAAGCTTTCCGTAGGAGATGCTGCTTACATCCTCGCCTACCGCTTTTGCGGCATCGGAGAGGTATCTTTCATAGTCTTCGTCTTCTATCTCTTCGACTTTGATCGCGGCGTCTTCGGGGATGCCTGCATCCTTGCCGAAGACGGCCTTGATCTTATAAGTCTTATCATCTTCATCCTTATAAGTCTTCTCGATCGTTATAAGGTCTTCTGACCCGCTGTCATCAAAGAGCTCGGATACCCGGGATTCAGTATCTGCAGCGAATGAATAGCGGACCACTTCGAAGGGGAAAATGGACGTGATAAGGGAAACGGTTATCACCGTTGCGATAAAGGAAAGCATGAAATGTCTGTTCTTTATCTTAAGCATTTACGCCCTCTTCTCCCAGATTTTCTTTATTCTTCTTTTTTCTGCGTGACGCAAATTCTTCAGTTGCTACCGCGATGCCTAAGATGACCATCATCAGAGGCGTGTACTGATCGTTAAATATCATCGGCTGTCTCATGTTTTCGAAAATGATGAATAACAGGACAGCCAATATGGCAAGAGCAATGTTCAAAACGGGTCCTACATAGTCCCTGACCTTCTTCTTGCCGCTCTTATTGTCCCTGCTGTTAAGGATATAAGGCATTACTGCAATGACCGTAAGGATCAGACAGCAAAGGTTAAGAAGCGCCCAGCCGTTGCCGTAAGGGCTCTTGTCTCCGGTCCTGGTGACTGCACCCCCGCGAGGTGTGGGTGTAGGGGTGGTCTTACTGTCAGGACGGGTAGGCACGGGAGTTGCGCCACCTGCAGATGTCGGAGAGGGAGCCTGTGTCGGCGTTGGTGTCGGATCAATGTGCTGCTTGGCAGGAGTGAGCTTACATATGAGGAGGACTCTGCCGTTGGTAGCTCCTCCCTCGCATGTTGAAAGAACGAGGAACTTGTCCGCATCCTTGACCTTCGGGTTGGTGTTAACGACCTGGATGTTGTCGTTGCCGAGGATGTTATTCCGGTATCCGTCCCAGTCAAGGGATGTAATGCCGTAAACGGAATCCTCATAAGCATCAGTCTTGATGACGGATATGACCGTAATGTCATAGACCTTTGACGAAGTAGTCAGTTTACCTGTGAGGTGACTGTTGAAGTAATCCGACTTAAGATATTTCGTAAGGTCTCCGAACATCGCGCCGTTATCCATGTGGTGCCCATAAAGGAGATTGTAGGACTGCGAGAAATCGCCCTTGTTCTTTGCCTGCATGTAGATAGCGCCCGTAAGGGACTGATCCTTGTTAACGTCGTGACTTGCATAGAACAGATCATCCTGACCCTGAACGACAGGATAATCGATGTGCGTGTCATCCATGGTGATCCAGCCTACGGCATCGGGAATGTTATCCAAAAGATCTGCGACAGATACACTGTCACCCTCCTCCTGCGGCTTGTACTGCAGGTTCTGAGTGCCGTATGCAGTCTGCTGGATGGACGTGTTCTCATAGATCATGTAGCCCGCAAAGGCCATGATCGACATAGAGATGACTGTCGCCACCGCAGAAAGTATTGTATTTGCAAATTTCAGTATCTTAGCAAATGTCATCTGATCACCTAGAAATTGAACTGTCTCACTGCCAAAATCAATGTTCCTTTGATTTCTTCCGCCTTGACAGGTCCGTAATAACGGCTGTCCATGCCGGTCATGCGGTTGTCTCCCAGAACGAAGTATTCGCCCGCAGACAGGGTAAGCGGATAATCGATGTTATCTGCATAAGGGTAAGTCAGAGTATAGATCTTCTCTTCCACGATGAGGTTGCCGTTGACTCTTACGGATCCTTCCTCCGTTATCTCAACAGTATCTCCGGGGATCGCCACCACGCGTGCCACACAGACCGATCCGTTCTTTTCGAAAACGATCACATCCTGGGCCAGCGGGGACCTGTCCACTCTCGAGTAGATGATCTTGTCGCCCAGGTTGAGTGCGGGTGTCATGTCGTGAGTGTTGATCTTTTCGACACCTATTATCAAGGCAAACATGACCCATAAGCTTATGATGATGAAGAAACTGTTGCGCAAGAACCTCCTGATGCCCGGTTTGGACTTGGACAGTTCTTCTTTTATGTGCTTTAGTCTATTACTTCTCATCGATCTAACCGATAAAGGGAGCAAAGCAAGATCTCACTTAGACCTTTACCTTATGCCTCGTCTTCCTTCTTTCTGAAAACGCGGATCAGGATGAACAGCGTTGCACCTGCGCCGAGGAGAAGGACATAAGGAGCTGTCCTTACGATAATGCCTGTAGGCGAGATCATCTGCAGTACGTTGGCGATCTCTACTTCATGTGTTGCGTCAGTAGCATTGGCTGTTGTTGTAATGGTTCCCAGATTGGAGTTGTAAGCCGCACTGCTGTATGCAACAAAAGCTGTAGGTGTTGATGTAGCAATGATGTTCTTGGCAGTGCCTGCCGTGGAATCAACTGTTACCGTTGTAAGGTATGTTGTGCCTGTAACGTCATTGGTCTCGTAGATATCGACCTGTGTTCCGCAAGGGATACCGATATACTTGATCCGGCCGCCGTTGGCGATCAGTGCAAGACCGTCAAGACCGCTTGCAGCAGATGCACTGTGCGTATAATCCGTGACTGTGCCTGTAGGTGTTGCCCTGAGCATTACGTCCTTGGTAACATCGGCATTCGTATAGTCAACCTGTACGGGGAACTTATGATTCATGCTGAAGTTGTCGCCTGAAAGGGTCTTCTTAACAATAACGTTGAATGTGTAATACTCATCAGGCGTTACGTTTGTTGCTTCAACAAAACCGTTTGTCTTGAAATCAGTGTCAGGATCAACATCCTCATCAGCCGAGAGACACACATAACCGTAGATATCCCAGTCACCTGCCGCAGATCCGTCAGTGAATGTATCGGATGCCTTGACATAAACATCAAGGTAACGTGCGTGAGTGCCGTTTGTCTCGGTTACACCTGTTCCGGTATAATCCACTGTCTCGTTGATCACATAGCGGTATACGCCGGGTTCGGTGAATACGACATTGGAGAAATCAACCTTGATGTCGTAGAGATTGGACTCACCTGCTGTTGCTGCATCCAGAACATTATCGGTAGCAGTCGTAACATTAGGGGAAAGAGTGATGCTGTCCGTGATGGTAACGTTGGTGGTAATGCCGGCCTTGGTTGTGGCAGTTACTGCAGTACCGGATACATGATCTTCCGTCTGGTCTGTAATGGACTTATCGGCAGATCCTGCTTCGATCGCATAGTTATATGTGATCGTAGGTGCATAGACCGCAGCTTCGTCCGGATTGTAGACCTTAAGTTCCTTCTTGATGATAACGCTCTTATCCTGAACCTGAGGATTGTCCTGATTGCCGGGATCGAATCCTCCGACCTCACCGTCCGTCAGGGTTGCGTCAGCGAAAATAATCGCTCCGAGGCTCATGACCATCGCAGCTGCAACAGCCAATGCGCCGATCTTTCTAAATGTCCTTTTCAAAGTAAGCCACCTCGCTTTCTAAAAATAACTCCAATATATTTTAACACGGGTAACAACATCATTACTACATTTAACGGCCTTTTAACTTATTTATTACATTTCCTTAATTATGTTAATAAATCTTTGAAAACCGCCGGAACCCTATAAAACCGCCCGTTTCCCGGGACGAATGAGATCCCTGGGAAGCGGGCGGTATATGGTTTGGCAGAACGTTGGCTTATCGTTTTTTGAAGAAGGGGTCGATATTACTTTACTGCCTCAAATGCTGCATCGAGGGCTGCGATCAGGTCGTCAACATCCTCTACGCCGATGGAAAGCCTTATCGTGTTAGGCTTGATTCCCTGGTCGAGAAGCTCTTCTTCCGTAAGCTGGGAGTGTGTCGTGCTTGCGGGATGGATAACGAGGGACTTAACGTCTGCTACGTTAGCGAGAAGGCTGAAGATGGCAAGGTTATCAATGAACTTCTTTGCCGTGTCAGCATCTCCCTTGATCTCGAAAGTGAAGATCGATCCTGCTCCCTTGGGGAAATACTTTTCGTAAACAGGATGGCTGGGCTCGGATGCCAGCGAGGGGTGATGTACTGCATTGACCTGAGGGTGCTTGTCAAGATATTCAACGATCTTAAGAGCGTTGGATACATGGCGCTCGACTCTCAAGGACAGAGTCTCGAGGCCCTGCAGGAAGAGGAATGCATGGAAAGGCGAAAGTGTGGATCCGGTATCTCTCAAGAGGATAGCGCGGATGTATGTAACGAATGCTGCAGGTCCTACCGCATCGGCGAAGGAGATGCCGTGATAGCTGGGATTAGCCTCAGAGATCCAGGGGAACTTGCCGGAATCCTTCCAGTCGAACTTACCGCCGTCAATGATCACGCCGCCGATAGCCGTGCCGTGGCCGCCGATGAACTTGGTAGCAGAATGGATAACGATGTCTGCGCCGTACTCGATGGGTCTCAGGAGATAAGGTGTTGCGAATGTTGAATCGACTACAAGAGGGATCTTATGCGCATGAGCGACCTTTGCGAGCTCTTCGATGTCGATGATGTTGGAATTAGGGTTGCCCAGGGACTCGATGTAGATAGCCTTGGTGTTTTCCCTGATCGCTGCCTCGAAAGAACCCTCAACGTCGGGATCAACGAATGTAGTCTCGATGCCTGCCGTAAGGGGCAGTGTGTGTGCCAGAAGATTGTAGGATCCGCCGTAGATCGTTTTGGATGCCACGATGTGTTCGCCGTTCTTGGCCAAAGCGCTGATAACATAATTGACTGCTGCTGCGCCGGATGCCGTTGCGAGAGCTGCCACGCCGCCTTCAAGGGATGCTATTCTCTGCTCGAAAACGTCTTCTGTAGGGTTTGTCAGTCTGCTGTAGATGTTGCCTGCATCACGGAGTCCGAATCTGTCTGCTGCGTGTTCTGAGTTGTGGAACACATAAGATGATGTTGCGTAGATCGGGACTGCTCTTGCGTCTGTTGCGGAGTCAGCCTGCTCCTGTCCTGCGTGGATCTGTCTTGTTTCAAAACTCCATGTCTTGGAATCTCTGATGTTTTTTACGTCTGCCATTGTTTTGTACCTCCTTGGGCTTTGTTTTCTTTGATGGCTCAATTCTATCCCTCGGGTTACAATAGCGCCAATACATCGCTCCAATGTGTAGTTATAGGGTAAACCTATAACCATAATACTGTCCCGGCCCCTTCAAATAGATTGGTAGCACTAAATGCCCTTTTTGGTAGCAGTAGGTGCTGCCAAATCGCCATTTTACTGCTACCAAAAAAGGACTGCCCCTCTCGAGACAGCCCTGGCATTTAAATTCCTGATGAATTATATCCCTGCGAATTCGAAACTTTCCAGAAGCTCACGGGTATCAGACACAGTCTTCTTGTGATTGATGCAATAGATCAAAACGGCATCGCGCCTGTTCTTATAGTATAAGGTACCCTCCCCCGAGATACCCAAGGCAGTCTGAACATCCTTCAAGTTGAAATGACAGGCCAATCCCAAGGCTATGATCTTATCACGCCCCGGCTTTCTGGTACCGTTTACAATCTGGTATCCGTATGTCCTCTCGATCCCTGCGCGTTTAAATGCTTCAGATTTCTTGAGTCCGTATTCTTCTATCTTCCCTGCAAGGTACGGTCCCACTCCGGCTTCAATGATTCCCGAATCCAGCGAAGCGATATAATTGCCCAAGTCTTCCTGAGACTCGGCGCTGTTCAGCACCTTCATAAGTTCCGCTGTAGTCTTTTCGTCCATAGGATTCTCCTGATTAAATGATAATCCTTGCTTACTCATATAACAATAATTCCCCTCAAACAGATGTATATAGTATTCGTTGTTATCCGCGGACCCTTAAGCCGCGGATAACAATGCAACTCAGAATACGAATCCATATCATGGTCTTTTACTTTTTCGTGTACTTAACATCTATCTTTACTTCCTTTGTATCAGACCATGCGTCGAAAGAAACGTAGTATTCACCATCTCCGTCATAAACCATATATATAGACAAATCCTGAGATTTTCCGGGTCTTATATCACCTGAATCGAAAAGTCCGTCTTTGAAATATGTGCCAACCTCATCCACTTCGGTTCCCTTTGAACCAAAGCATTTAACATAGAACATATTGAGTCCATGGGCTTCATCCTTGAGATTAGTTATGTGAAGAGGCACTTTAATGATCTTGTCTTTTTTATGATCTGAAAACTGATTTTTAATCTTAACGAACTTGATACTATCTCCAACCGTAATCTCCAGATCATTGAATTCGAAAGTGGAACCCAATGTTAGCGCAGCATCACTCTCGCTTGTCTCTTCCGTTTCTGATTCCGTTGTTGTCTCTTTCGTCGTTTCAGAATCCTTCTCTTCAGTTTCCTTGTCCTCTTTTTCAGCAGTAGTTGTTTTAGTGCTTGAATCCGAACTGCTTCCGCTACTGCTGCTCGCCATCGCCATTCCCGCAAAGACTGCAAGGATCAGAAATACGCTGATCGTCTTTATTGCTCTGTTCTTCATATCTTAAAATCCTCCTGTATAAAAGAATCACTATTACGGCAATCGCAGTTGCTATGATCTCAAAGACAATATCAAGAATGTCAAATGTCGCTTTTATTTGCGGCAGGAGTTGTATCATCTCGATACTTATCTCAAATATCACAGCCGTAACAGCCGCCCTCCTGATATCCAGAACATATGAAAGTACTATAGTCAGTACATATGCCCAAAGGATGTCAGCCAGATGGTTTTCGAGAGGAAATATATAAGAAGATCTAATATCGGCTAAAGGATATGACGGGATAAATGTTGTAAAGATTCCGGTCACGATCGACCCGGGACGGCGTAACATGTAGAACAAAAGTCCGTACGCCAGAGGGATCAGAACGTTGATAAAGAAGAACAACACTTTTCCGAGCCTTTGCTTCATGATATCGCTCCTGTTTATCTCCATGTCAAATATCATCTTCAACTGCATTTTATGGAAAAAAGTGTGTGCTTTGGTGTGCGCTCTGCACACTTTGTGTGTGGGGAGCGAAAGTTAACAAAAACCATAAATTTCATTCATAAATAACTCATTTTCGACCGATTATTGCCAAAAAACCGGGCTAACCGATTCCTATACTTGAGCCGCGTTAACGCGAAAACCTAACGAAAAGAGGATCAGTAATGAATAAAAAGATAGCTATACTGCTTGTCCTGGCTATGTCAGCAAGCATGGCATTAGCAGGATGCACAGGCAGTAAAGGCGAAGAGACAACCACTTCTGCAACAACTGCAGCAACACAGGCATCGGAGACTGAGACTTCAAAGGAGGAAACTAAGAAATCTGAATCATCAGAAACTTCCGTTACTGCCGAATCATCTGAGGATAAAGGCGGAAATAAAGATAACCAGTCTGACCCCAAGCCTTCGGCAGATGCTCCGGAGGAGGACAATAATAAGGATAAAGAACCCAAGAAGGTTAAGACAGATGATGATGACGGCGATGTGGTCGTTACAGATCCCGTCACGCAGGATGACGCAGACGATAAGTCAGCGGATAATGATTATTACAGCGCCAATACGGCTTTAGGCAAGGCCGAGGTCGAAAAGTTCTGTGCCATGATCCGCGATGCATATATCGCAGGCGACTGGGAAACCCTCAGCAAGTATGCTAGATACCCTGCAAAGGTCAATGATAAGGAGCTTAAGGATGCCGAAGCTTTCCTTAAGTATCTGGACGGCAAGAAGCCCCAGGCTGACTCCATCAAGGCCATGAAAAAGGAAACTTGCAAGGACATGATGTTCACAGGCCAGGGCATCTGCCTCGCATCGGGTCTGATCTGGATAATAGACGACAGTTATCTGACGGACAAAGAACCTCAATTGCAGGTATTCTCGATGTTCGGAATCTGATACAGAATAGGATACTGATACTGAAAATGCTGTCTTATGGAAACATGAGACAGCTTTTCTATTGACAGATGACAGCCATGAGCTCATCGTAGCCATTGGCTTTGTATGTAATGTCGTGCAGCTCGTATCCTGCGGGGAAGGTCTTCCCTTCTGCCGCGAAAAGGCAGCAGTCCATACCGGAGTTTTCCGCCAGCATAATATCTGAAGATAATGAATCTCCTACGATAAGATAATTGGATCTGTCAGGATCTCCTATGTATTCGATGATCTGTTCTGTATACTCCGGGTCGGGCTTTACCCTGCCCATCTCTTCGCTTATGAATACTTTCTCGACAAAGCGGGCAAGACCTGCTTCGCGGATACGGCCGCTCTGCGTATATGAAAGGCCGTTGGTGATTATAAAGAGACGAAGGTCTGTTTTGGAAAGCTTTTCGAGGAAGGATTCCGCGCCCGGAATGAAGAAACCCGTTTGGGCCATGTGATCCATGTAGCTTTGGTTCATGGCAAGGCCGTCGATGTCCTTGCCGGGGCCGCCGAAAACGGTCTCGAATCTCATGCGTTTCAATTCTTCGCGCGTGATCTCGCCTTTTTCAAAACGGAGCCAGAGCGACTTATTAACTTTGGAATAGAGTTCTTCGATCTCGGGGCTTGATTCCATGCCGAAATCAGATATTGCGCCTCTCAGCGCATATTGTTCCGTTTTTTTGAAATCGAGGATGGTCTCATCAAGGTCAAACAGGATATATCTGTATTTACTCATATGTGCCTGATCTGTCATTATCCTTTGATCTTTCCTGCAAGATCTATCATGTCGCTTATGAGTTCCAAATGATTTGCTTCTATGTATGCGATGTCACCGCTGCCTGAAGCCTTCTCGAGCTTAAGGGCCTTATCGGAGATGTCAGATGCTCCGACGGTCCTGGAAGTGCTCTTTATCGAATGGACCAGCGTCTCATATTCTTTCCAGTCGGCCTTCTCTTTGAAGGACTGGAGGGATGCGCACTTCTCGCCTGCGGAATTAGCATAATCGGAGAGGATCTCAAGATAGAAGTCCTCGTCGTCTCCCGAATATCCCAATGCCTCATCGACATTCAGTCCGATGGATCTTGCCTTGGCGATGCTGATGCCTCCTTTGACAGGGGCAAACTCGATCGGCTCGGGCTTGGTTTCCTTCTTTTCGCTTACGGGAGCAACAGTCTTTTCGGACAGTACGATCTTCGATTCAGGCAGATAGTTTCTCAAGATCTTCTCCAGGTCGCCCGTCATTATCGGCTTTGCAAGATAGCCGTTAAAGCCTGCCTTGAGATACTGCTCCTTCGCGCCGACTATGGCATTTGCGGTAAGAGCTATTACGGCCGTATCTCCCACGAGTTCCTGCTTTTGCAGTTCCTTCAATGTCTCGAGGCCGTCCATCTTGGGCATCATGTGATCGAGGAAGAGAATGTCGAAGTTATTATATTTCATTATATTGACCGTCTCCGCGCCCGAGGAGCATACTACGGGTTCGATCCCGTAGAGCTTAAGGAGCTTGGATGCGACCATCAGGTTCATGTTGTTGTCATCAGTAACGAGGATCCTGGCCTCGGGAGCCGTGAACGACACATTCTTATCGTATGTCGAAGCGCCTGCCTTGTTCTTCTCCTCGTAATCGCCCATGGGGGTCTCATCCGCAATGGGCAGGGTCAGGAAGAAACCGAATTTCGATCCGAAACCGTACTCGCTCTTGATGTCGAGCTTGCTGTCCATCATGGCAAGGAGCCTTGTAACGATCGATATTCCGAGGCCCGTGCCTTCGATGTGGCGGTTCCTCTTCTCGTCGACTCTCTCGAAGGTCTTGGCGAGTTTGTTGATGTCTTCTTCCCTGATGCCTATGCCGGTGTCGATGACATCAACTCTGATTCCGGCCTTATTGTCCCTGACCATCCTCTTCTCGATGCGTAAGGTAACGCTTCCGCTCTCGGTATATTTGACCGCATTTGTGAGCAGGTTCATTATGACCTGGCTGATCCTGACATCGTCGCCCACGAGTTTGGACGGCAGATTCTCATCCGCTTCGACGATGAAATCAAGTCCCTTGCTCTTGGCGCGCTCGCCTACAGTGTTGACGAGACCGCTTATGAGTTCCGCGGTATCGAACTTGACCGGCAGGAGCGTCATCTTGCCTTCTTCGATCTTGGAGAAGTCGAGGATGTTATTGATCAGGGCAAGGAGCGTGTTGCTCGCGCTCTTTACGTTGGATGCATATTCGGTGATGTTGTCGTTCGGGGATTCTCTTAAGATCATCTCGTTCATGCCGATGATCGCATTGATAGGAGTCCTTATCTCGTGGGACATGTCTGCGAGGAAGTCGCTCTTCGCCTTGTTCGCGCTGTCGGCTGCAGTCTTCTCCAGCATCAACACCTTGGCTTCGTAATCCCTCTTATGCTCGACCGCCTTCATCGCCTCGATCCTCTTGTTGATCTTCTGCTCATGCCTGTAGCCCAGGATATAGAAGCCCGAAATGAGAACGAAAACGATCAGATTTATGAGTATGCTCACGGCGAGCAGGCTGTTCGGAGCAGCGTAGAGTTCGCTCGTCTTGGTAACGATAACAAGGTGCCATGTTTCCATGACCTGATCAACGAAAACCGTGCAGTTCTCGCCGTTCAGTTTCATGTCGAAATTGCCCTTGCCGTGAGTCCTGATCTCCTCGAAAAACTTTTTGCCCTCATCGGTGCTGTTAAGGAAAGTTCCGTTAAGATTCTTATCCGGATGGGCAATGATCATGCTGTCATGGTTTAATACAAAACCGTATCCCAGGCCGTTGATCTTGGTCTTCTCTGCCGTTGCCTGAACATTGGCAAGAGTCAGGTCCAAAGCCATGACGTTCTTGGGATCCGACAGGCTCTTGCTTATCGTGATAATGACATCGCCCGTTCTGGCATCCACATAAGGATTGATTATGCTGAGTTCGCCATTGGCGGCGACGGCATCTTTATACCATTCCCTGTCGGTCGGATCGTAGTCTTCCGGCGGATCCCACTCAACACCGTTTACAAAGCCGCCGAGAACGGCACCATAGGCACCCAGGTATGAGCTGTCGAACTGCTGCTCGGTATTCTTGGCTTCGCGGGTCAGGTACTCGCGGATCTCATCGATGGAAGCGCCTCTGGAGATCATGTGATCGACATTCTCGGCTTCGACCCAGAGGACCGATTTGGCCGTCTCCAGATATCTTTCTATATCGGCATTGGTAGCGGAAATCTTGTCGTCGCCCAATTCATGTATCGATGAATAAGCGGATTGATATATGGCCCTGGTCGTGAACACGACCAGCAAAGCCATCAGGATAAATGTGACGGATAAAGTCAAGATCAGAGTTTTCCTGTTCGACCCCATAACTACCTCATCTTCGGCTTGCCTTAAAGCGAAAATCCCCTGTCTGTCTCCCGCTTTCCTATTTTTTCACAACTAACATTATACATCATAAATCTGAAAGGAAATCCGTCTTTTACTATTCTTATCGAGATCATCCTTTCTGTCTTCTCTGCTGCCTGTAGCGGGCAGGCGACAGCTTGCAGTATCTCGTAAATACCCTGGTAAAATAACTCTGGCTCGGGAATGCCAATGTCTCCGATATCCACACGATCGGATAGTCCGAATTCTTGAGCATGTTGCGGGCCGTTTCGATCTTCTTGGAGATTATGTATTCCGTCACGGTCATGTTGGTCTCGTTCCTGAAAAGGCGTGACAGATACCCTTCCGAAAGTCCCGTCACCTTGCAAAGATCTTTCATCTTTATCCTCTCGTCCAGGTGTTCGTATATGTAATCGATGCAGTCCGTTACATGTCTCGAAAAGATATCCTCCCTGGATATCTCCTGCATCCTGCCCGCGTATGCGATACACATCTCCTCATGGATCTCGGTTATCTCTTCTTTTGTTGCCGCCTCATCTGCAAGCCTTATATAGTAGTCGCTCATGCCGTAAGCCTCAGGCATCGGCATGCCGCCTTCGATGCAGTTCCTCGCGATTATCGCCGCAGTGATCACGAAGTGGTAGCGAATATTGCGCATGCCGTCTTCAGACAAGATACCGAGTCCGGTCTTCTCATGGAAAGGCTCGCGGCAGAGTTTCCTGACCTCGCGGACATCGCCGACCTTGATCAGGTTAAAGAAGTTCATCTCTGCCGCAAGAGGTGCGTGCGGCTGCCTCTGCTCACGGTCGAGATAGTCCTGATATGGTATTGTCTTTCTTTTCGCGCTCATAAGAGAATTATATCATCAAAAGACAAAATATATCATTATCAGTACATCTGACCACAGGCCATTATGCTAATGTAACATTATTAAATAAGAAAGGCCGGTACTTCTTATGCTTAAGAAACGCGCACTCTATTCTGCAGTAGTCACCGCTTTGTCGCTGTCGCTCCTTGCTTCCTGCACGACAGGCAGCGGAAACGAGACGACTCCCGGAACATCCGACAGCACGACAACAGAAACAACTGCTCCCGCACCCACGACGCCCACGCCCGACATCGAAGGCTATAAGCTCTTGTGGAGCGATGAGTTCGACGAAACGGAACTTAACCTCGACAACTGGACACGCGAAGTCCGCGAGGTAGGCTGGACCAACAACGAACTTCAGGAATACAGAGATTCCGAAGAAAATGTTTTCGTAAAGGACGGCAACCTTGTCTTGAAGGCCATCAAGACCGACAAGGACGGCAAGCCCTACTACACATCAGGCAAGGTCAATTCTCAGAACAAGAAAGACTTCCAGTACGGCAAGGTCGTCGTAAGAGCCAAGGTTCCCGAAGGACAGGGCCTGTGGCCTGCGATCTGGATGATGCCCAAGGATGAATCCTTCTACGGACAGTGGCCCAAGTGCGGCGAGATCGACATCATGGAAGTATTGGGCAACGACACTACCCTTTCCTACTCAACGATCCACTACGGCGAGCCCCATGCCGAACAGCAGGGCACGCTCAAAGCCAACAACGGCACATATTCATCCGATTACCACATCTACTCCGTAGAGTGGGAACCCGGCGAGATGCGTTTCTACACGGACTTCATGCTGGTCTTGACCGTCAACGACTGGTTCACCGCAGTCCAGGGCCAGGATGAGAAAGAATATCCCGCTCCCTTCAACCAGCCCTTCTTCGTACAGATGAACCTGGCTGTCGGCGGCAACTGGCCAGGCAATCCCGATGAGACCACCGACTTCGATAAGGCAGAATTCCTGATCGACTACGTCCGCGTATATCAGAAGGATGCTTACGACACCAATGTCACCAAGCCCACTGTAAACTACCGTGAGGCCCTGGAAGACGGCAACTATATCTTTAACGGCGACTTCGCAGAAGACGAGAACCTGAACGACGATGTCAACTGGAAGTTCCTCCTCTTCAACGGCGGCGAAGGCGAAGCTGAGATCAAGAACGGCGAGATCATAATCAAGTCCACAAACTGCGGAACCGAAGAATACTCCGTCCAGCTCGTACAGCCTGAGCTCCCCGTCATCAAGGGTCACACATACAGGGTCACTTTCGAAGCGAAAGCAGACGAAGCCCGTGACATGGTAACAGCCGTCACGGCACCTACGGCAGGCTGGATCAGATATCTGCCTGATACAACACTCGAGCTGACGAAAAAGTGGCAGACCTACACCTACGAGTTCACATCCGACCAGAAAGACGACAACAACGGCCGTCTCGAGTTCAACATGGGCAACCACGGCTACACGGCAACCATCCACATCAAGAACGTCCGCTACGAGGACATCACGAACTGACAATGTTTTTCCCCCCAAGGAATCTCCATCAATGTCAGAGGGTCGCACGAGTGCGGCCCTCTGCTGTTTTTCACCCACGATCAGAGCCTTAACCGTTTTATTGAAGAAGCAGTAGAAGAAAAACCGGCCAGAGCTAAAGCATGAAAAATAACAGAGCCGCTTCCATCGAAGCGGCTCTGATGTATCAGATCTTCTGATCCTCAGCCTTTACCGTTTACGTACTTATCGTACTTGTAAAGGAAGGTTACCATCTGGCGCCTCAGGCACTTGCCCTGAGGATTAAATGTTCCGTCAGGAAGGCCAGCGAGTATCTTCATGCCGGATGCCCAGAGGGTTGCCTTGTAGAAGTAATCCTTAGTCTCTACGTCAGTAAATTTCTTCGCGTTCTTAGCGGGCTCAGGCTTGCCTGCCATCCTCCAGAGGAACGTTACCGTCTGTGCTCTGGTACAGACTTTCTGAGGAGCAAACTTATTCTCGGACACACCTGTCGTGATGCCCTGCTCTACTGCCCAGATAACGGGCTTATAGAAATAGTCCGTACTCTTTACATCGCCGAACTTGCAGGTCGTTTCCTTGGTCTTGGGTTCGCCCTGAAGCCTGTAGAGGAAGGTTACCATCTGTGCTCTCGTACATTCGTTGGCGGGACGGAATTCTGTCTGGTTTGCATAGCCCTTAACGACACCCTTGGCAGTCAGATAGTTGGTGGGAGCATACCAGAAATCACTGCTGTTGATCACATCCTTATAGAGAACTGTAACAACGCATTTGGCGGACTTACCGGATACTGTTGCTGTGATGGTTACCTTGCCTGCCATCTTGGCAGTGATCTTACCATTGGAATCCACTGTTGCGATCTTGGTGTTGGAAGACTTCCAGGCAACGACCGCTGAAGAATCCGTTATCGCTTTCAAAGTGAGATTCTTTCCGCAGGCAACAGAAGCCGTCTTCTTGTCAAGCGACAAGCTGACAGTCGTTGCAAACTTGTCTTCCGCGTCAAATATAAGGATGATCGTGATATCATCTACCTTATACGAATAATAAACGGCGCGTCTCGACCAATAAGAATCAGGATCCTCCTGCCCTTCTTTCATGCATTTTATGAGAAGAGGACATCCTGAAATATCTATACTTGCCAATTTGTTCCTTGAGCAGTTCAATTCACGGAGAACAGAATTTTTACCAAGTACAAAAGAGGTAAGTTTGCAATTATAGCAATCAAGTCTCTCAAGCTTAGTATTCTTGCTAAGATCCAGTTTTGTCAAAGGATTGTTGTAACATCTGAAATAATAAAGAGCCGTATTTTTGCTGACATCAAGAGCAGTCAGTTTATTGTTCGAACATGATAACTGCATAAGCATGGTATTCTTGCTTACATCAAGGCTTGTCAGTTCATTGTTGTAGCAATCAAGATCTTCGAGCATCGGGCATTTGCTGATATCAAACGATGTGATGTAGTTAGAACCGCAATTTATAACTTTTAGATTCGGTTTGTTCCCCAGTTTTAATTTTTCCATCTTACAGGAACCGCAGTTCAAAGATTCCAGCTTAACATTTGCGCTGACATCAAGATTCTTGATCATGTTGTTATCACAGCTTAATATCCTGAGATTAGTAAAATACTTTATTCCATCCAAGCTTGTAATGTTCTTATTCGAAACGCTGATCGTCTTTACTTTAAGGATCTCAAGTTTATTGAACCAGCCGTCGCCGTCCACATCAAAACTCTTTAGATAATTTCTGAAATTCATATCTGGGAAATTGCTTTCGTTGATCTCTACAACTTTATCCTGTGCTCCGCTGATTCTTTTAATGGTAGTACCCGCGTCAAATTTCAATTTACTTGAGTATCTGTTAACATAACCGGAATATTCAGTATCTGAAACTTTATAATCTCCGGAAATAAGCATTTCCATCGTTACTGAATTACTGATGTCGATAGTCTTGATCCCATTACCGGAACAATCTAGGTAATAAATATCTGTACATGCTGAAACATCGAGACTATTAAGGGAACATTTAGAACAATCCAGATAATCTATACTGCTGTTGACCTTCAAAGAAGTCAATCCGGCACATGAACTGCAGACCAGTCTCGAAAGCCTGTTATATTGTCTCAGGTCCAAGGTTGTTATTTCCGTATTGCTTACATAAAGATATGAAAGGCGTTCGCATCCTGATAATTTCAGTTCAGAAAGAGGATTATTTTGACAATTTAATGTCGTCAGGTTCGAGAACCCGCTCAGATCAAGCTTTTCCAACTTACAAGACCTGCAGTCCAGATCAGAAAGATTACTGCATCCTTTGGCCTTGATATCACTCAAATCCGGATTACCATTACAAAAAAGCTTCTCCAAAACGCTCAAGCCTCTGACATCAATCGACGTTAACTTGTTATTGTAACAACTCACTTCTTTAAGTTTTATATTTGAAGCAAGATCCAACTTCGTAATATTGTTATTGCTACAAATTAATTTACTAAGTTCCGTGAAATATTTAATTCCTGTCAGATCATCTATTGATCCAACCGGCAATGTTATACTGTCAACCAGGCGTATTTCATCTGCGGAAAGCTTGTCATCATCTCTCAGATCAAAGTTATCATCAACATATTCTCTGAAAGCGTCATCAGGGAAATTAGTCTTATTGATCTTTACCACTTCACTGTCATCAGTAAGATCCTTCAATGTTACTCTGGTATCGTTGGAGCTGATGCTCGTACTCTCACTACTGGTGGTTACTTTGAAATAATATGTACCCGCCTCAAGAAAACGGATCAGGGAAAAATCGGAATATCTTGCTCCGCTGCCGTTATTTGCCTGGGCAATCGGAGATTCATCCGTTATGTTTTTGTACAGTGCAACCTTGACCGAAACAGACCCTTCAGAACTTATCTCCAACATACTCGCAGCATTATTCTTCACCTTAAACCACCATACGCGGTCATACCGGAAATCGATGGGCACTGTCTGCCCTGCTTTGAGCTCAACTTCTTCATCGGCTTTTACAGTCTGTACGGGTATCATTGATATACCAAGAGCAACAAACAAAGCCATTGCGCCGATTGCAATATTGATCAATATTTTCTTCATAGATCTTATCCTCCTTTATCCCATATCCTTAACCTTTGCCGTTAACGTACTTATCGTACTTGTAAAGGAAGGTTACCATCTGGCGTCTTAAGCACTTGCCCTGAGGGTTGAACGTGCCGTCAGAAAGTCCTGCCACGATCTTCTTCTCTGATGCCCAGATCGTTGCCTTAAAGAAGTAATCACTCTTCTTTACATCATGGAACCTACAGGTCTTAGCTATGGGCTCGGGCTTGCCTGCCATTCTCCAGAGGAAGGTTACTGTCTGAGCTCTCGTACAGATTGTCTGAGGATTAAACTTCTTATCGGAAGACATTGTCGTTATTCCCTGCTCCAAAGCCCAGATAACAGGCTTATAGAAATAATCGTTCTTCTTTACATCTGTAAACTTACAGGTCGTTGCCTTGGTCTTGGGTTCGCCCTGGAGCCTGTAGAGGAAGGTGATCATCTGGGCACGGCTGCAGTCGTTGGCAGGACGGAACTCCGTCTGGTTTGCATAGCCCTTTACAACTCCCTTGGCTGTCAGGTAATTGGTCGGTGCATACCAGAAATCCTTGGAGTTGATAACATCCTTATAGAGGACCGTAACTGTACACTTGGCGGACTTGCCGGATACAGTTGCAGTGATGGTCACCTTGCCTGCCTGTTTGCCCGTTATCTTTCCTGTAGAATCGACGGTCGCGATCTTCGTGTCTGAGGACTTCCAGCTGATGGTGTTAGTGGAATTGGTCGTCGCCTTCAAAGTAAGATTCTTGCCGCAGATAACGTTCGCTTCCTTCTTGTTAATGGACAAAGATATCTCCTTTACTAACTTTGTTCCTTCGTCGAACCCCAAAATATTTTCATTTTTCCCGTCATATACATGATAGATCTCACCGATAAGACCAAGATATGAATTCTCCTTCACCCCTTCCTTATAAGCTTTCAAAAGAAGAGGACAACCTGAAATATCAATTTCCGATATTTTATTTCCCATACAATACAGTTTTCTGAGATACGGACTGTTGCCAAGCTTAAGCGAGCTGATACTGTTAACGTAACAATCCACAAGTTTTAGCGAATGATTATTTCGAAGATCCAGTGTCTGCAGTTTGTTCTCATCACAATACAGAGTCTCAAGATCAGTATTCTTTGAAAGATCCAAAGATGACAACCTGTTGGAATAACAGGTCAGTGAAGTAAGCCTTGGACATTGGCTGACCGTAAGAGAACTCAGTTTGTTACTGAAACAAGCTATATTTGTTAATTTCTTGCAATTACTGATATTCAGATCCGTAAGCTGGTTTGAATAACTGACTACAGAAGCCAGCCTGGTATTACGGGACAGATCCAGACTGGTAATCTTGTTATTATTGCAGTTAAGATTCAACAGCATAACATTTTTGCTAAGATCCAACTTTTCGAGATTATTCCCGGAACAATCTAAAACAGTAAGATACTTAAAGTATTGGATCCCGTCCAGTTTATCGATATTCCTTTGGGGGATATCCAGGTTCTGTACACGTGCTGCCTCAATATTGCTCAGCCAGCCATTACCGTCCAGATCGTACGATTTAATTATGTTTCTGAAATTACGATCGGGGAAATGCTTTTCATCAATATCTACCAATTTATCGGTTGCAGCATCCATAGTTGTAACGGTAATTCCGGAACCGATCTTTAAGAAAACTTTTTTTCCTCTTATCGTTGTTTCATAACATCCTGCACTTGTCAGATTTGATTCGTCATATGCTGCTGCCAGCATCGGAGAACTGCTGATATCGATCTTTTTGATACCGTTCTTGCGGCAATCAAGTTGATAAAGAGAAGTACAATCAGAAATATCCAAGCTTGAAATGTCGCAATCTGAACAAGTCAGGATGTTTATCTTTTGGGGGAACTTTAATAAACTCAAATTACTGTTGGAATCGCAGGACAGATTTTCAAAAGAATCACATCCGGTAAGATCAAGAGCTTTAAGGTCGTTTCCTGAACAATGGAGAGCATAGAGTTTCTTACAGTTTTTAGCCTTTATGGATACAAGATGAGAATTCTTGCAAACAACACTATATATGTTTTCACAAACGGTCAGATCCAGTTCCTCCAAAGCCATTTCAGAACATTCAAGATATGTAAGTTCGTATAACGGTGACAGATCTATCGAAGTAATAGCAGTAGCATCTACATCTAAACGCTTCAGATCCTTACACCCCTTTATGACAAGATTCTTGAGAAGTGGATTGTATGAGCAATCTAATTCGGTGATTTTCGTATTCTTCGAAAGATCCAAAGACGTAAGATCGCAATTGGGAACGGTAAGTGATTTTATTTCCGTAAAGAATTCAATTCCTTTAAGGCTTTTAACTTTGTCCGATTTCAATTCGATCTTATTGGCGATTCTAATTTCATAATCATATAGTTTGTTGTCATCATTCATATCTAATTTTTCATCAACATACTTCCTGAATTCATCATCCGGGAAGTTCTTCTTATTGATGTCCGCAACGAAAGTCCCGCCGGAAATAACATTAAAGAATATCTCGGTATCATTATTTGATATAGTTGTTCCGCTGCCGTAAGTACCGGCTTTGAAATAATAGGTTCCTTTATCCAGATACTTTATCAGATAGAAATTATTCCCTTCTCCTGAATCGTCATTAGAAGCGATCTCCGTTGTATCTTCTCTGGACTTATAAAGCCATACCTTAGTATCAGTGCTGCCGGTGGATTTGATCTCCACTACACTGCCCTTATCGATCGTGAATTCAAACCACCACACGCGGTCATATTTTAGGTCCACCTTAACGGACTGGCCGGATCTGATGGTCAAGTCCTGATCAGCACTTACAGTCCCGGCAGGGATCAACATCAACCCCGCAACAAACAATACCGCCATGACAAACATGGCGATCTTAACAACGCCCTTCTTCATTGAAAACCTCCTTCATCAAATTCCCTTATCCATCGAAAATCGATATCTGATATATTATACCACCATCTCCCACTAAAAGCATTACGATAAAACACCCGGCCTGACCTTCAGACCGGGCGCGGAAACTTACAGTTCTTAACTGTTTCAGCCCTTACCGTTCACATACTTATCATATTTATAGAGGAATGTTACCATCTGGCGGCGCAGGCACTTGCCTTCAGGTTTGAATGTTCCGTCATCGTAGCCTGCCAGGATCTTCATGTCAGATGCCCATAATGTTGCCTTGTAGTAGTAGGCCTTTTCCTCCACATCAGTGAACTTCTTTGCATTCTTGCCGGGCGCAGGCTTACCTGCCATCCTCCAGAGGAAGGTTACCGTCTGAGCTCTCGTGCAGACTTTCTGGGGCGCAAACTCCTTAGCAGATACGCCCGTGGTGATTCCCTTCTCGGTTGCCCAGATAACGGGCTTATAGAAGTAGTCAGTATCTTTTACATCATCAAACTTACACTTATTGGACTTGGTTGCAGGTTCACCCTGGAGCCTGTAGAGGAAGGTTACCATCTGGGCTCTCGTGCAGTTGTTGGCAGGGCGGAATTTCGTCTGGTTAGCATAGCCTTTGACAACGCCCTTGGCTGTCAGATAGTTGGTCGGCGCATACCAGAAATCACTGCTGTCCGTTACATCCTTGTAGAGAACGGTAACTGTGCACTTGGCAGACTTGCCTGCTGCAGTTGCGGTGATCGTAACCTTGCCTGCCATCTTGGAGGTGATCTTGCCCTTGGAATCGACTGTTGCGATCTTTGTGTTGGAAGACTTCCATGTGACGGCTGAAGTTGAATTCTTCAGTGTCGCCTTAAGAGTCAGTGTTTTGCCGCAGACGACGCTTGCTTCCTTCTTATCGAGAGTCAGGGAGATTATCTTTTCGCTTATTACCTTCGTATCGGGATCAACGACAAGGCCCAGATAACCGTTGAATTGTGTTGCATACCAGGTATAAGGGACATCGCCTTTATATTCTCTCTTGTCGCCTTCCTTATACTCACGGATAAGAATCTTATTGTCGGAAATATCGATTTCCTTTATCTTGTTGCCGAAGATGGCAGCAATTTCAAGATCCTTGTTGTTGCCGATGTTCAAAGACGTAAGCTGATTGACGTAGATCATGAGATAGCAAAGATCGGTGTTCTTACTGAGATCGACCGAGGTGAGTTTATTTTCGGAACAATCAAAATAAATAAGATCTTTGCAGCCGCTGAGGTCCAAAGACTTGAGATTATTTTTGCTGCAGTTAATCGTTTGCAGTTTTGAATCCTTCGGAAGCGTTATCTTCGTGATCTCGTTTTGTGAACAGGTAAGAGTTTCAAGTTTCTTGTTTGCGCTCAGGTCAAGAGTCTTGATCTTATTGTTGTTGCAGTTAAAAGATACAAGTTCCGTAAGGTATTTTATGCCTTCAAGGTTTTCGACCTGCTTATAGTAAACACTGAGATCGGATATGAGCTTTATCTCGGAACTGCTGAGCCAATTGTCGCCGTCAATATCGTATCCTTTGATCACAGCCCTGAAATTTGCATCCGGGAAATTTGTCGCATTAATCTCGACAACTTGATTGGCTGTGTTAGTCTTTCCGCTAATCGGCAAACCGCTGTCGAAGCGGAAGATGCAATCCTTGTTCTCAATCCTGCCCGAATACTGACCGGGATCGTCTTTCCAGAATTTTTTAACATAGACCGCCTGTATCCAGGGACAGTCGCTTATGTCCAATTCTTCCAGTTCGTTGTCATGGCAGGTCAATTTTTTAAGCATTGAACATCCTGAAAGATCCAAAGCCTTCATAGCATTGGATGAACAATTAAGTTCGCTGACTCTATTGCCGGGTTTAAGAGATGAGATCTTACATCCGTCGCATGTCAGTTTGTTAAGGAAGATACAGTCGCTCACATCAAGGGATTCAAGCTCCTTGTTGGTGGAACATTCAAGAGTTTGGAGATTTGTACAACCCTTAACGTTCAGACTCATCAAGTTATTGTCGTAACACGAGAGAGTAGTCAGCTTGCTTTTGCCGCTCAAGTCAAGAGATTCGAGCCAGCATCCATAACAGGAAAGGCTTGTCAGGTTCTTGCAATCTTTAAGATCAAGAGAAGCAATGGGACAGAGATTGCATTCGATGCTTGTCAGTCTCTCACAGTTGGAAATGTTTACGGATGACAGGCTATCGCAGATCCTGAGTCTCAGTTTCTGAAGTTTCGTATTCTTGGAAAGATCAAGCTCCTGGAGATTCTTGAGTTGCAGCAAGTCCATCGACTTGATTTCCGTAAAGTATTCGATACCCTTAAGGCTTACAAGCGAAGGATTATTAAAATAGTTAATCGATGAGATCTCATTTACAACATCCTTATAGAGTTTGCCGTCATGTCTGAAATCGCATTTGCTGACATCCGCTCTGAATTGGGGATCAGGAAAATGTTCCTCATCGATCTTCGCAACGACAGTATTGTCGGTGATATCTTTCAGAGTGATCTTGGTATCGTTTTCCGGACTGACCGGCGTGTCTTCCGTCGTTGTACGGACTTTAAAATAGTAATCGGTATCAGCTTCGAGATACCATACGAGTCTGAAATTCCCGCTATTACCGTTTGCATCATAATTAACATAAACAAACGAATTCTTTTTCTCCCCATCATATAATGAGGCCGTCACGCTTGTGCTTCCTGTGGATACAAGTTCGAGCATCTTCCCTTTGTTATCTCTGTACTTATACCACCAAGTATGTTCGGATTTAAGATCGACCGATTTGGTATCACCGGCTTTTATGGTGCTTTCGCCGTCGGCTCTTAAGTTCCCGGCAGGGATCAAAGCCATAAGCGATACTGCAAGAAATGCCAAAATCAAAGCTGATGTCTTCAGCAATCTCATCTTCATATATAATGCCTCCCGGGTAAGAAACTTTTGATCGAAAAGCATCGATCTTTCCTGATTATATCATCCTTGGTTTCCGAAAACACCACTTAAAAAACAGCGAAAAAAGAACCGCTTCTCATCGAAGAAGCGGCCCCTGTTTTATGTATTCTTCTTAGGGTTTATCCTTTACCGTTGACGTATTTATCGTATTTATAAAGGAAGGTTACCATCTGACGTCTCAAACACTTATTCTGAGGCCTGAAGGTCTGGTCGTCATATCCTACAAGAATCTTCTTCTCGGATGCCCAGAGCGTTGCTTTGTAATAGTATGCTTTCTGATCTACATCCTTGAAAGGATTAGTCTTTGTCTTAGGCTCGGGCTTATTTGCCATTCTCCACAGGAAGGTTACGGTCTGTGCTCTGGTGCAGACTTTGGAAGGACTGAATGTTGTACCGGATGTGCCTGTAGTGATGCCCTTCTCGGTTGCCCAGATTACAGGCTTGAAGAAGTAGTCTTTTTCTTCTACATCCTTGAACTTACAAGTATTCGACTTGGTCTTAGGTTCTCCCTGGAGCCTGTA
>JAIKVV010000011.1 GCA_024685385.1 Saccharofermentans sp.
CATATAACTGTATATTTATTATTCTATACTGTCTATTCTGTCACATTATTACAAAGTGTTCATAAATGACGCTTTCCTAATGCGTTCAAGACAATCATCGTCTTTTAGAAACTTATGCATCATGGGATGTGTAAAGAAGTTCATAGGTCTTACCTGAACAGGAGAAGCGACTGTCCACAACCTGTCTGAAGCCAGGCGTTCTATCGCTTGCAGAGCTTTTTCATCTTCTTTCAAATAAAGATATCTGACTATCGCATCCTCACGATCATATTCGGAAAGCCTGCCATCTTTGATCTCTTCATAAAGCTTTACCGCATCTTCCGGATAGCCGTATAAACACACCATCTTATAAAGTCTGTCTTTGTCGTCAACCTTTATATTACAGTCCTTGATAACCGCATCTACGGATTTGGCATTCGCCGGAACCAAATAATTCAACTCATTATCTTTTGGCATGATACCGGTGTCCAGATAATTAAGCATAAGATTGCAATACTTATATCTTGGATGCTTGCCCTCTCCGTATTTTTCGACATTTTTAGTAAATGTACGATCAAGTTCTTCATTGATGGCTTTTCCCACTTGCTCTTCTTTACCACACTCTCTTGCAGCGAAAACCATCGCAGCCATAAACTCATCCGGGACATTACTGTAATGCCATTCATCCCAATAAGGCATTACTTCACAAGTAAGATCAACAGCCGTATCATAATCCTTGTCAAAGTAAGCAACAGCGGCTTTTACAGCTGCGACCTGGTTAGGAAAAGCAGAAAAAGATTCCAATTTTTCGAGACTTTCATACGAACCATCCCTTATCTCATCACAGACAACACGGAATTTCTTTGGTAACTTGATTACTTCCATTGTAGGCTTCTCCTGTATTGTACACTCCATCTTGCTTTTAGTTCATCTTGCTGCTTATTTTATGGGCCTACGATACTCTTTACCGCAACAATACCCAACGGCATATACATAAAAAGAAGATTCAATCTTTGCCATAAACCTTCGTTTGCAATAATAGTCCTCGAGAACTCTTCTTTGTCTGACATTACAAATAAAACGAAGAACACTAATGCAAGTACAAAACAAGCAATACTAATCCCGCAGATTACACCCTCCTGACTCTTAAATGACAGAATAGCTATCAATAATGGTTCGGAAAGGAAAAGCATAAAACCGATGATCGAACCCGCTCCATGAATCTTGGAAGCCATCGTAATAACAGCTTTTGATTCATTTACACTGAAAAAGCATGTAAAAATACAGGCGCCTATAGCAAATGCAGCTATAAATATAGCAGAAGCAATAGTTAAGCCCTTTGAAACAGGACTGTACATTTTGTAGAAAGCCGGAATTGCCATAAGGAACAATATACCTTCTATAAACATCCAGATATTAAACGGCAGTCTTACCGGACTTTTGGGATTTCCCAAGGCGCTTATCGACATCTTGGAAATACTGTAACCCTTATAGAAAACAGGCATCAACAAAGAAAAGGCAATATCTCCGCACATCGCAATAAGCAATGCATACCAACCAATCTTAATTAATCTATCCACTAATCCACCTTAGCTCATCTTCCTGATTATTAATCCTGCTATTATTCTATCGTAAAACTTTCTGTCTCAAGATCACAGTAGTATCTTCCGCTTTCTGCAGTGAATCTCAAAACACAGTAGTCAGGGTCTGTAACACCGCCCTTATAAAACATCGTGTCGCCTTTGCGCCAGATCATGTCTTTCGTCTTTTGGTCAGTCAGTACTTCCATCGTGCCCTTAAGCATTACACCCGTGTATTTGATCAGTCCCTTATGATAGAAATAGATACATGCATTCGGGTTATTCATATACTGTTTTACTCTCATAGAAGAAGTGTTTGTCGAAAAATAGAACTGACGTAACCCGTCAATCTTTCTCGGCTTGAGCATCGCTTTTACATTGGGATACCCTGTCTCATCAACAGAGCATATAAATGCCACATTTTGTTTTCTGATAAAACTCTCTATTCTGCAGTTATCCATTTATCCTTATCCCACTTTACTGTATATTTTCCCGGCTAAGGGATCACTCCCTCAGACAAGAAAATTATATCATCCATGTAAAGAATGATTGATATTTAAGACATCTTGGTTATTCGGGGTGCTTTACACGGATAGTTATGAGACAGTTCTGTTTCGAAAAAACTGTTGACAATGAAAATATATTGTATAAAATATAATCGTATCAAACATAACAGGAGGAGAAGTTCCGTGGAATACGATTACAAGGAAGCAATGAAGCTTGATAACCAGTTGTGTTTTCCTTTGTATGCGGCATCCAGAAATATCATCAACATCTATACGCCGTTCCTGAAGGACCTGGGGCTGACTTATACTCAGTATCTGGTCATGCTGGTCCTCTGGGAGAAGGACGGGATCACGGTGGGAGACCTTTGCGGGAAGCTCATGCTGGATAACGGAACAGTGTCGCCTCTTTTGAAGAAGATGCAGCAGGCAGGACTGGTAAGCAGGGTAAGGAGCGATATGGACGACCGTGTGGTCCTGATATCTCTTACCAGGGAAGGAAAGGCCTTGCAGAAGAAGGCGAAGGACATCCCGCTTAAGGTGGCAGGATGCGTGGACCTTCCGGAGGACAAGGCGAAGCAGCTCTATTCGCTGCTATATGAACTCTTGAATAATCAAAGTTGCAAGACGAAAGGAGAAACAAGATGAGCACAGTTTACGATTTTAAGGTTTTGGACCGCAAGGGCAATGAAGTAAGTCTTTCCGACTATAAGGGCAAGGTCCTTCTCATAGTCAATACCGCAACAGGCTGCGGGTTCACACCCCACTATGATCCTCTTGAGGCAATGTATAAGGAGATGAGAGATCAGGGATTTGAGATCTTAGACTTCCCCTGCAATCAGTTTGCAAACCAGGCCCCTGGAGACGCAGACGAGATCCACGATTTCTGCACACTGAAGTTCGGTACGGAATTCCCTCAGTTTGCCAAGATCGACGTTAACGGAGAGACCGCAGATCCTCTGTTCGTATTCCTTGCAACAGAAAAGCCCTTCGAAGGATTCGGCAAGGGTATAAAGTTTGCCGCCCTCAATAAGTTCGCTGACATGAACAACAAGAAGTTCGGCGACAAGGCATATATCAAGTGGAACTTCACCAAGTTCCTGATCGACCGCGAAGGCAATGTCATCTCAAGGTTCGAGCCGACAGTCGAGATGGATGAAGTAAAGGAGGCCGTGAAGGCTGCTTTATAAAACTGTCAACGGTTGTCACCGGGGTATTCCGGTGATAAAAGTCCATAAGGACGGCTGATTCTTATAAGATTAATATCTGGCCCACCCGCAAGACCCGGGTGGGTCTTTTTATTCATGGCATACTGATCACTCGGTTCCTTGCAGCATCGTTCCTGCGGGGCTCTGGTTTTAGCTTCGGGAAAATAAAACCCATAAAACCTATTGACATAGTAGGTAAATAGCAATATAATCACTCACAATTAACCTCTTAAATCAATAGCAAAGGATGAGATCTATGAGAAAGATGTGTTGTTGTCGAATGTATGACTTCCGGGCGAAGGACAGACTGTCCTTTGACGTTTTTCGATGTTGATCTTATGAGAGATTGGAAAACTCAACGCCCGGAGCAGAAGATTGCTTCGGGCTTTTTTATGTGATAAATGCAAAGGAGATTTAATATGAGCATCAGATTGAATTCATTACTTATACACGGCGGGATAGACGGAGACGAGAAGACGGGGGCTGTGAATGTGCCGGTCTATCAGACTTCGACTTATAAGCAGGACGGGCTCGGCAAGGACCGCGGGTGGGAGTATTCCCGGACCGGCAATCCCACAAGGGCTGCAGTTGAGAAAATGGTGGCTGACCTTGAGCAGGGGCAGTACGGCCTGGCCTTCGCATCGGGGCTTGCTGCCATCAATACGGTGCTGTCGCTTTTTAAGTCAGGCGATAAGCTCATCGTATCCGACAATATCTACGGCGGAACCTTCAGGATACTGGATAACGTATTCAAGAACTTTAATATCACTTATAAGATCGTGGATACTTCGGATCTAGGGGCGGTGGAAGCTGCCATCGACGATTCCGTCAAGGCCATTTATATCGAGACTCCGGCGAATCCTCTTCTTACTGTAACCGATATTGCTGCAGTGTCTTCCATCGGGAAGAAATACGGCAAGCTCGTTATCGTGGACAATACTTTCCTGACACCTTACTTGCAGCGCCCGTTGACTCTTGGCGCTGACATCGTAATACATAGCGGCACCAAGTATCTTGGCGGACATTCTGACACCATATCAGGATTTGTGGTGGTGAACGATAAGGCATTGGCAGACAGGCTCTACTATCTTCAGAATGCCATCGGCGGAGTCCTGGCACCCTGGGACAGTTTCCTGATTATAAGGGGGATCAAGACTTTGGGCGTACGTATGGACAGGCATGTTGCCAATGCAGGGGCGATCGCACGCTGGCTTTCTTCCTCCGGTTATGTAAGCCGTGTCTACTATCCCGGACTTGAGACTGACCCCGGATACGAGGTGCAGAGCAGGCAGGCGGACGGCGCCGGTGCAATGATCTCTTTCGTTTTGGAAGATAAGTACGACTATAGAAGATTCTTTGAAGAACTGCATCTCATAACTCTCGCAGAAAGTCTTGGGGGAGTGGAGTCCCTGGTATGCCATCCTGCGACCATGACTCATGCGGCGATCCCTGCGGACATAAGACGCGAGGTGGGCATCGTGGATGAGCTCATAAGGCTGTCCGTCGGCATAGAAGACGCGGAAGATCTCATAGAAGATCTGGAGCAGGCCATATTAAGATCCGAAAAGAAGTGAGGTAATAGCATGAAAGGCGTATATAACAATGTTAAAGAGATGATCGGCAACACTCCGATCCTTAAGATAGACCATATGGGCGTTAAGCCCGGAGTAAATATCTATGCAAAACTTGAGTTAATGAATCCCGCAGGAAGCGTCAAGGACCGGGTCGGCGTCTACATGATCGACGATGCCAGGAAGCGCGGGATCTTGAAGGAAGGCGGCACCATCGTGGATGCCACCGCAGGCAACACCGGAATAGGAATTGCCATCGCTGCATTAAACCTCGGGTACCGGGTTATCTTCACGGTCCCCTTGAAATTCTCCATCGAAAAGCAGCAGATCATGAGAGCCCTGGGCGCCGAGATCGTGCATACCCCGAGAGAAGAAGGGATGCTGGGTGCAGAGAACAAGGCAGAAGAGATCCTGGCATCGATTCCGGGAGCCGTGTCCCTGAGACAGTTCAGAAACCCTGCAAATCCTCTGGCACATTACGAGACCACAGGACCTGAGATATACGATCAGCTGGACGGCAGCATCGACTACTTTGTGGCAGGGGCAGGGTCCGGCGGAACCTTCACCGGAGTCGTAAAGTATCTTAAGGAACAAAACCCTGACATAGTGGGCGTTTTGGCAGACCCTCTGGGCTCCACCATAGGCGGCGGCGAACACTTCGATTACAACATCGAGGGAATAGGCAACGACTTCATCGCAGATACCATGGACATAACGCTTGTGGACAAGGTGATAAAGATCTCCGACGATGAGGCTTTCGAAGCTTCAAGGAAATTGGCTTCCCGTGAAGGGATACTTGCCGGATCTTCCTCCGGTGCGGCCCTGGCAGCGGCCTTAAAGCTTGCAGAGGAGATAGATCAGGGAAACATCGTGACCGTATTCCCTGACAGAGGTGACAGATATCTTAGCAAAGGATTATACGACTGATGGAAAATGTTTTCGAATTAAGAAACGTCGTCAAGATTTATAAGAACGACGGCAAAGAGTTTACGGCTCTAAAGGACGTGAGCCTTACGGTGGAAGATGGGGAGATCTTCGGGATCATCGGCATGAGCGGTGCAGGAAAATCCACTCTGGTTAGAACCCTGAACCGCCTGGAGGATGTGACCTCCGGGACTGTATCCTTCTACGGCAGGGATCTGGCGGAACTCCGCCCCAAGGACCTTAGGACTGTAAGGCATTCGATCTCCATGATCTTCCAGGGATTCAATCTTCTTAATCAGCGCACGGTCATCCAGAACGTGGAGCAGTCTTTGAAGATCATCGGGACCCCCAAGAAAGAGCGGCGGGACAAAGCCCGGAAGATGCTTGAGATAGTCGGGCTGTCCGACAAGGAGGACCAGTATCCGTCCAGGCTTTCGGGCGGCCAGAAGCAGAGGGTCGCAATTGCAAGGGCCCTTGCGGCAGACCCCAAGGTCCTGCTCTGCGATGAGGCGACATCCGCTCTGGACCCCAAGATCACAGGAGAGATACTGGATCTTCTGAAGAAGATCAATCAGGAGCGAAGCCTTACAATAGTCATCATCACTCACGAGATGTCAGTAGTTGAGAAGATCTGCGACCGGGTTGCCATAATAGACGACGGGAGCCTGGCGGAGATCGGAGACGTTCGGGAAGTGTTCAGTAACCCCAAGTCCAAGGCTGCCAAGAAGCTGGTCTTCCCAAGCAATCCCTTCGATCCGTCGGACCCTGACGGCAAGCTCATAAGGATCGTTTTCGACGGCACAAAAGCAAACGTTCCATTCATAGCAAACCTGGTTGAGAAGACAGGTCTCAAAGTGAATATATTGAGTGCAAATACCAGAAGCGTCGGCGGCATAGGCTACGGTCAGATGATCGTGGAGCTGCCGGAGAGTGAATCCGACCGCAGGACTGTGATCGATTTCTTCAGGTCATCCGGATTATCCATATCGGAGGTGTAACATGAGTGACTATATAATCAATACGATAATACAGGGAGTGTGGGAGACCTTTGTAATGACTGCATTCGCTTCATTATTCTCCTACATTATAGGAATGCCGCTGGGCATAGTCTTATACGCAACATCCAAGGGACGCCTTCTTCAGAACCGCGGCGTGAACTTCGTGACGGGAGCCGTCGTGAACATCACAAGGTCATTGCCTTTCCTGATCCTTCTGGTGCTCCTGATCCCCTTCACAAGATTCCTGGTGGGGCAGTCCATTGGGACCACTGCAGCCATAGTGCCTCTTACCATCGGAGCCATACCCATCGTTGCCCGCATGGTGGAGTCGTCCCTGAATGAAGTCAACCCCGGCATAATCGAGGCTGCCACCTCCATGGGTGCATCGCCCCTTTATACCATCTTCCACTTCATAATCCCCGAGGCAATGCCTTCGCTCCTTCAGGGCGGTGCCATCAACGTTGCCACGGTCTTAGGGTACTCGGCCATGGCGGGTGTCATCGGCGGCGGCGGCCTGGGCGCCATAGCCCTGCAGTACGGCTACTACAGATACCAGAAAGACGTGCTCTGGACCACAGTGGCGCTGCTGATAATCATGGTAATGCTGATCCAGGAACTGGGAATCCGACTGTCCAAAAGACACAGGAAGAGCTGACATAGATCTTACGGGGCTGTCTTGCTTGAGGCAGCCTTTTCTAATTACACGAGCCCTGCGGCGTTCCCGGGTTACTGCAAAGTGCGTTTTGGCGCTGTCTCAAAACTATCCAGGCCCTGCCAGATGGTGTTAAAAACGCGAAATTCAATATTTAATACCATCTGGAGGATACGATGGCAGAAGATCCTGTTCACTAATCTGTTCACAAACCGGGACGAATTGTGAGCAATTTTGTGAACAGAGGGCTTAATAGGGCGTTTGTTCACTAATCTG
>JAIKVV010000020.1 GCA_024685385.1 Saccharofermentans sp.
GAGACGAACATATTCCCACAAGAATTAGCAGGACAACTGCTAAAATGTCCTTTCTTGAAAACTTCTTTTTCGTAAAAACTGTCTTTAAGAAAAGTATCTCGATCAGGATATCTGTTGCAACCAGAAATACCGTTAACAAATAATCCATCATAGCCCCCTGCCCCTCATAAACAATTTGAAGTTATTTGTCAGTTCGTCATATTTCCTGCGTGGGATATCCAATTCCTTACCGTTATCGAGTATTAACTTATTACCTCTGATCTTATCTACATGATGCAGATTAACGCTTTCGCCTGAATTAACGGAAACAAAATCGTATTTTACCATCATGTCAGTGACTTTCCTGATGGAATTCTTCTGTTTGAGTTCTTCCTTATTATCACCACTCACCACGAATACCGTGTAGTTTTTTTGACTCTTCAAATACAATATGTCATTTACTCTTATTGTCCGTTCCCCTATGGTAAATTCCAAGCTTATGGTCTTTTTATCTATATCCAGATTTTTAAGCAGCAGTTCAAGACACTCTTCCATGCTTTCTTTAAGATTTTCATCCTTCAAGATATATCTTAATGCGTTTACCTGATAACCTCCCGGAGCATATTTCATATATGCTGATATAAAAGCAATCGGAATGTTTTCATTTATATCGTGAAGCTTTTGAGCAAGATCCATACCATTCATATCCTGCAGTTCAACATCGAGCATGATCAGATCATATTCTTTTTTGATCACAGAATCCAGCAGTCTTTTACCGGAATTATAAGTATCGATCTCATAGTCCTGATCATGCAGGATCAGATATGACATGATGATCTTTTTCTCATTTTCCAGGCATTCCTGATTATCATCACTTACGGCTATTCTTATCATGGTAACCTTCTGTTGTTTTCCTTTGAGATACCGTTATGCACTGCATATTATCAAGCATAACATAATCACTCGTCTCTCACGAGAGTCTGATAAACCGTTACAAATACCAATCTCTTTTTGAAGTCTGCTTTGGCTATCTTATATTCTCTTCCCCAGGACTGGACCATGTAGTTTTCTTCATCCGATGCATATGCCGTTACCCAGTGGGCATTTACTTCGGACGGGCACCTGTTGTCATTTCTGAGGGTTACGTTCTTTAAAGGAGCCCTGATGAGGAAGATCAGCTTTTCGCCTTGGGAAAGGAGCTTATCTGCATCTTTTAACTTGATCTTCTTCAGCCTGATGTTGATCCCGTACTTTTCGCCGAGACGGCGTATACCGCGCTTTAATCTTCCCGCGCTCACGCCGAAGCTCCCGTAGAAAGTTCCGTATTTTGTTTCCACGGGCTTTATGTTGAACGGGAGCATTACGGGTCTTATATACTCTGCCGCATCCCGGAGTTTTTGCATGTATTCTTTCATGTCTATGGACTTGATGCCCTTCATCTCGAGCACTCTGTCCAGGCCTGCCACGATGCCGCAGTAAGACCCGTTCTGTTTGGGATCTTCGATCCAGGTCTGGCTGCCGCCGAGAGCCTCCGATCCGTCTTCTTTGATGACTTTAAGATAGGATATGTCAGGCATTATCCATTACGGCCTCCGACCATATACCTTCGAAAGGCATTCCGGACATTACGATCGCGCCTTCCTCTTCAAGGATCTTTCTGCTTATATAGATATTGCCGTTTACCGGAGCGGGGCCAAGATAGACTTTGATGTTTGCTTCTCTTGCTTTTCTTACGATCCCTGAAAGTCTCTTATCGTCTGCCGTTCCTGAATGATAGCTTTCTATGACGACCGCATCAAATCCTTTGATGTCTTCGGGAACATATGCTCCCGGCACTGCAGGGATCACCATGATCTTTCCTGCCGGCCTTGCCATGAATCCTTCGGTCCTCTTCTGATATTCTTCGGATGAGAAAGGAGACTTGTTCTTCTTTGAAAACTTCATGTATTCAACGCTGCTCCTGTCAACGAACTGTCTCATGTCCCCGTTGATGTCGGAAGCTTCGGTTTCTTTGGCATCAAGATAGATGGATTTGCCGCTGTATGAATCTTCGTAAACGACGCCGAAAGTCCTTGCGCCCGTGCCGTCTTTTACCGCGGCGGCGAGGATGCCTAGTGCCAAAGTTATATTCTTTACGGCATCGGTCCTTTTGTCATCAGAAGGTCTCTTGCTGCCTGTGATCATGACGGGGATCTTAAGGAATGACAAGGTCCTTACCGCAAGCTGGGCAAAATATGCCATGCTGTCGGTCCCGTGAAGGATCAGGATGCCTTTGTATCTGCTGCCCGGTCTTCTTGCTTCTTCCAATATCCCCGACAGCGCTTTCTTATATGTTTCTATATCCGCATTTTCTGATGAATATCTGACGGGAGAAATGACTTTATATCTGAACCTCTTATCGATCGAATCGAAGAATTCCTCATCCTTGGCATCCTGCGATAAAGTTACTATTCCTTCGCCGTTCATTTGCGAACCTATCGTTCCTCCGAGGAGGGCGACAAGGAGATTATTCTTTTTGTTAAGAGGGCTTTTCATATTTGTCTTATGTTATTCTTCCCGCTCACAGACCCTGTCGTTTACGATTATCCTGGTCCTGCCGCCGATCAGCTTGATGTTTTCTTCAGCTGCATTGATGTCCAGGTCGCCTTCGTTCTTCAAGGTGCCTTCGATGAGGCTTGATGACATGCTGACGGAAGCGCCTTTCACAAGGCTTCCCAGGAGTCCCGTTTCCTTTCCTGCAACGTCGCCTTCGAAAGATATGTATTCCGTGATGATGCTGGCGTTGCCGTTGGTGCATGAACCTATGGCTATGTATCTTGTTGCTTTGGCCGTGAACCTGAAGCTTCCGTTAACGACATATATGTCCGCTTTGCCGCTGACAGAACCGATGCCTGCGCCTTCAGAAGTGTCTGCGGAATTCGTCATGGAGATATGCTCCACGCGCATGATGCAGTCACCTGATACGGAACCTACCGATACACCCTTCTGGAGTTCGTTTTCGATGTCCATCACGCAGTCGGATATCCTTATGTCGGCAGGTCCTTTGATGCTTCCTATGGCAGCGCCTTTGGCTCCCTTTAACGAGAGGTCGTAACGGCCCTTCTTGATCTCTATGATGCCGCCCGTGCCGGATCCTATGGCAACGCCTGATGCTCCGTCAAGCTTGATCTTGACGAGACCGTCCTGTTCGAAGACTATCCTGCCGTTGCCCTTTTCGGAAGAGTTTCCTATTCCGAAGATATCTCCGCCTGATACGGTTATCGAAAGATTGCCGTCGCCTTCTATGTGGAGAGTCGAAGTCTCGGGAACGCGGATGCTTCCCGTAAGTTCGTTATTTCTCTTCAATACGAGAGTAAGATCAGTGTCTTCTCCTATGTCGACCGCAATTCCTGCCATGCCGCCGGAAAGCCTTGCATTGTTAAGCGTTATCGTACCCTTATAGCCTTCTTCGACATTCAAGGTCATGAGGGATTCTTCTTTCTTGTCCTCGTCGTTTCCTTTGCGGAAAGATGCAAATCCGGAGATCACGATATCGGAACAGTTCGCATTTCCTGAAGGGATCCTTATGCTGTTGACGTTCGTATCTTCGAAATCCGAAAGCCTTATGACCGGATTGAAGCCTGCGATGTAGGTCCTCATCTCGGGGGAAGCTTTCTCCAGAGCTCGGTCGCTTATTATCTCCGATACGATGTCTTCCTTGAGGGATCTCGGGATTACAGTGGAAGGACGGGCAAGATAGTAACCCTGAAGGAGATCTGCTCCGAGGCTTATTACCGTCTGAAGTTCTTCAGCCGTCTCTATACCTTCAGCTAGAGACTTGATGCCGTTCTCGCGGCAGAAGGAGATCGTGTCGCTTACGAGCCTCTGCTTGGCGGGAGACTTATCTATATCCGTAAGGAGGAGCCTGTCGATCTTGACGTAATCAGGCATGTATCTTAAGAGATTTCCCGTATTGGAATAACCCGTTCCGTAGTCGTCTATGGCGGTCTCCATGCCCAGGTTCTCGTAAAGCTTCTTGCTGTTTACGATCTCATCGTCGGTCATCTGTCCGTGTTCGGTAAGTTCTATTACTATCTTGTTGGTAGTCTTAGATGCCAGAAGCGAAAACTTGTTCATGTCTTCTTCGCTTAAGTGGCTGCCCGGAATGGAATTGATGAATATCCTGGAATCCGGATTGAAATAGTCCGAGTGTTCGCTTACGAAAGTAAGGACATTGCCAATCGTCTCTTTCTCGATCTCGTATAACCTTCCGGTCCTCGCTGCATATTCCAGGATCGCCTGCGGCGTTACTTCCGGCGAAAGGTCCGCTCTCATTAAAGCTTCGTATGCGAAGATCTCTCCGGTCGAAGAATCGATTATCGGCTGGAACATGTATTTGAATGCATTCTTCTCGATGATCTCATCGATCTTTCTCGCATTCTCGGAATCCTCGTCAACCCTTAATGCCAGAGCGAGGAGTCTTGCATTCTTCTTCTCTTTGTTGACGAGAGTTGCTTCAGTTATGAGCTTGGCAAGGTCTTTCCTGCCCGAAGGTTTTCCCATCGAGGTTCCGTAATGGAATTCGATCGGTTCTTCCCACTTCTTCTCACGGTTATAAAGATCCGTCTCGATGCCCATCTTGATGAGGCCGTTATCGAATTCCCTGATGCCGCCAGAACCCAGAGGATTTACGACTATAAACTGGTCGCCTCCGAACCTGAAGACACCGCTGTTGGGGAAGATCTTGCGGATCATCTTGGCAAAATATGTGAGCACTTCGTTTCCTGCTTCTCTTCCGTGAGCATTGTTGATCTCAGTCATGCCCTTGATATCCAATGCGAGAACACCGATGTTCTCTGCGCCCAATTTACGGAATCTGAAGAGGATGCTGTCGGCATGCCTCGAGAAGCCTCTGTAGTTATAAAGACCCGTGAGAGGATCCCTTATCATCCTGTCTTCAAGAGCTTTGGTCTTGCGCCTGACATCCTCGTTCCTGGAAAGGTTTTCCAAGCCCAGCATGACATCTCTTAAACGGTATCTGTAAAGACCCGAATATGTCCCCGGAGTATAAGATGCTCTTACGGCATAACCGAAAACTTTATCCTCAAAGAAAACGGGAGTGATCATGAATCCTTCCGGCTCGCCTTCGTTATTGTGATCGAAAATGATGTTCCTTCTGTCAAAATATACGTCCGCCCCGATCGTTCCGGGAGTGCCCCTGGTATAGGTCAGGGCCTTCATCATGTAGGGTGTGAAATGCTTATAAAGATCCTCATCATCCGCATCTGCCGAAATCCCGTCTGCAGGCCCGGAAGGCGCATCAGGGCGGGTATCGTTAAGACAGAGCATGAAGCCGTCAGCATCGTCCATGGACGGCGCATATGTGAGGAGGATATTGAGGAGATCATAAAGCGATTCCCTGTTCATCATATCTTCGCAAAGATAATCGGGAACAGTATCCGAGATGTTCTTTACGCCGTATCTTTTTCTTTCGGCCTTATCATCCTTCTTGGATGCTTCCGCTGCTTTATCGGTGAAAGGCGTGGTGCTTCCGAAAACGAGTTCCGGTGTCATGGAGAAAGATTCGCGGGGACTGCCTTCCATCTGTCTTATCAGGGCATCCGCAGTTTCGCTGCCCATTGTCCTTTTCGATAAGGATACGGATGTAATGACTTCATCACCGGGATCTTTGGGCTGTGAATCGTAGCCTGCGACAGAGATGTCTTCGGGAACTTTATATCCTGCATCGAGCAGAGCGTCAGTTACGCCTGCGGCAAGTTCATCGTTGGCGCAAAGGATCGCCTGCGGGAGGCCTTCGGCTTCTTCCGATAAGATCCTTACGGCAGTCTTTCCTCCCTCATAGCCTGTCCTGCCCTGGATTATCCTTTTGTCTTCGGCAGAAAGGTTTTTGGATGCAAGGCACTCGCGGAATGCTTCTATCTTCGTCTGCGAGAGGCTGTCCCATCTTCCTTCCGTCACGAAAGCAATGTCGGCAAACCCGAGATCCCCTGCAAGATAATCGGTGATCATGGAGATGCCTTTTCGGTGGTCGACGGTTACAACGGGAAAATCCGAACAGGATCTTTCAACGCAGATAACGGGACACTTGGCATGGCGGGCGCACTTTTCTTCTATCTTCTCGATTAGGCCCGGCGTCTTGATCTCTTCCGTTAAAAGGACTATGCCGTCGTAATCTTCGAATCTAACAAGATCGAATACGGAAGACTCGCCGGTCTCGCGTGCGGCAGTGTTCTGGTATTTTCTGTACATGGCGAAAACATATACATCAAATCCCAGAGCGAATGCCTTCTGCTCGAAACCTTTTATGAACTCTGCCTGCGCCGCTTCATCCGGGCGGCCCGTAAGTATCGCTATCTTCCTTAAGCTTGCCATCTTAGCCGGTTGTCTGATCAAGATCCTTTCGAAAGATTAGGGAAGGAGCCTGTCAACAGGTTCAAATCCGGCGGTCTTCTTGAACTTCATATTGCATTCGAAGTTTGTAAGAGCATCAGAAGGATCGACAAATTCGAAGTTGATCTTCTCGACCGTATATCTTGATATCCTGCAGGATACCAGTGTCATTTCTTCTTCCATGCCGGTAGCTGTGTTGAGCACTCTGTCGGTAGCATGGATAAGGACAGTGTCGATGGGGAGCAGTGCGAAAGAATCTCTTGCGACTCTCAGGATCGTGCTTGCGACATAGTCCTGAACGAGGTCATAATATGCGCCTTTGGAAAGAGGCTTGTCGGAAAGCGTCCCTGATGCGGTAAGAGACAGTTTGTTCTCGGGAACGACTTCCTTGGACTTGACCTGGAATTCGACTTCAAGGATGTTGGGGATGTCCGTTCCGATCTCGAATCCGCTTCCGTATTCGAGGAGATCGTCAAAAGGTCCAACTTCCTGGATTACTTCAAAATATGCATCGATATCGCCGTCCATGACCCTCTGAGCCAGGGGAACGAGCACTTTAAGTTCGGGTGCAACATTGCCTTCCTTTACCCAATTCCAGTTGATCGCGCCGTCAGATGCCTTATGGACTGACTTGATCTCTTCGATATGAGCTTCATATTCGGCAACAGCCTGCTCGGCTGCCTTTCTTTCTTCATCAAGGGCAGCAGCCTTCTCTGCGGCGGCTGCTGCTCTCTCTTCTGCAGCTGCCTGTCTTGCTTCTGCGGCCTGTGAAGCAGCTGCAGTTGCAGCTGCGGCACCTGCGCCTGCTGCTTTCCTTCCGGAGGCCTTTGCTTCTGCTTTCGCGTCAGCCTTCTTGTCGTCTTTCTTGTTCTTGCCGGTGATAAAATCGGCGATCTTACCTACGGAAGAAGCCTTCGTGTAATACACGCCCGTGCCGGGGATTCCTACGGTAGTCCTCGTCTTGCCGTTAAGAGCGATGGACTGTCTTAAACCCGACTTGCCGAAAGAGACACTGGGGCCCGACTTGCTCAGATTGAGCTTCAAGCCTTTACCGAGACTGATAGATTTGCGAAAACATAAACCCATGGTTATTTCCTCCTTAAAATTTCTCTTCGCTTCTCAATGAAGTCCATCAGGAAATCAGTAGTTCCTTCGATCCCCAATGCACTCCTGTTTATCGATATATCGTAGTTACGTGAGTCACCCCAACGTGATTCGCAATAGTAATTATGATACTCTTTTCGCTTCGTATTCTGTGAAATAATCGCTTCTTCTGCAGATACCCTGTCCATCCCGAACAATTCACAAGTTCTTACGATCTTATCCTCCATGTCTGCAAGGATAAAGATCCTTATGAGTCCGGTGTAACCTTTGAGTATTACGTCCGAACATCTCCCGACTACAACGAATGACTGTCCTTCGTATGCCATTTTTCTTAAGTAGTCAAACTGCATCATGGCGATGTTGTAAGAAGGCGAATTGGATGATCCGACCCCGTTTCTCGAGAGGAAAGGAACTCTCGGGATCTCATCGTACTTTTCCATGACCCTGATGTCGACATCATTCTCATCTGCAACTTTTCTGAGCAACTGATAGTCATAGAAAGGAAGATCGAGTCTCCTGGCTATTTCTTCGGCGATGACATGCCCTGCACTTCCGAATTCCCGCCCGACGGAAATGATAAGCTGTTCTTTAGGTTGTTCTTTTGCCATTCTTTATCCCCCTTTCGTGAAGATAGATAATACCCCTGCATTGTCTATTATAAAGGATTCCGAGGCAAAAGGCTAATAAATATAATAAAAGCGCGCATTTTAACGTAAATGTCTCACAAAAGAAAACGGCTGCCTCCTGTTGGAGACAGCCGTCGGGAATCGACTGATTATCTTTTCCCTATCCCTTATTTTGCATAAGAGGCAACGCCCATGGAGCTTGCAGCAACGATAGCAATGATCCATACGATTCCGAGGATAACGCCAAGGATAATACCGATGATGGATGTGATCTTGCCAACCTTAAGGAATGCGCTGTCATTACCTGCAGCCTTAGCCTTACCGTTAAGTACGAGACCTACGATAGCCATGATAACGCCGATGAAAGGACCGTAGCTGGAGCAGATGGAAAGGATTCCAAGAACCATGCTTACGATTGCCAGGGGTTTACCGTTGTTTCCGCTTGTTTGTACTTCAGACATTTCTTCATACCTCCTTAAATGTCATCTACCCTATATTAACACAAAACTTTGATTATCCAAGCACTTATTCTTTGCAATTCTATTACAAGTCTTTCTTCTTATGCAGGACGACTGCGGCCGCAGCCGCTGCAGCGGTCAAAACTGCAATTCCGGTGAGGATCCAGGGCACGGGAGATCTTTCTTCCGGGATCACTTCTTCTGCTTCTTCTTCAGTTTCATTGATGTCACTCTTAAGGATCTTCAGAGTGAAGGGATTGGAATAAAGATAGTATTTCCCGTATTCTATCCCGTCGACCATCATCTTTTCCTTGTATCTCCATACCGCAAGCGCACTGCCTTCCGGTGAAGCTGCTTCTTTTATGATCTTGATCTCGGCCTTATCCAGGATCTTCTCATCTCCGGTCCTGGTCACAGCCACAGGTTTGGGCACATCTTTTATGTTTTCCGCTGTGACATCTTCTGCCCTGATCTCTTCTATGAAATCCGAAAAAGCCCAGGGCTGGTCCACCGTAAGGCCGTTCATGCCGAATCTATAGTCTTCGGCCAGTTCTTCGGCGTCGTATGGAAGAGTATATGTCCAGGGCCATGCGGTAAGGCCTCTGTGGCGCCCCGCTTTCACAACAGTCTTATCGGGATCGGTAATATTCAGTGAAGCATTCCATCTGTCAAGTCTCTCGCTGAGCCTCTCAAGAGCAGCCTCAGCACCTTCGCTTTCACAGACTTCCTTATATGTCTTGTAGGGATAACCGTCACCGTATCCGCTGATGCTGACTCCCAGAGCTCCCAATGAGAAATAGGGATAGTTATCGTACATGGCTTTCATTGTATTTTTCCCGAAAGTGATGATCATGACCCTGTCACGGAGATCGTACTCGTTGATCAGGTCACTTACGACCTTCATGGTCTTCTGGTCATAAGATTTGAGTTCTATGACATGAACGAGATCATCGTCCTTGAACTCTTCGAAATATTCTCTTAAGGCCGGGATCTTGTATTCATATCCCGCAGCCTCACCAAAAAGCTTTCCGCCGTAAAATTTCCCGTATGTCCTGTTATTCGCATTGACCTCATTGGAAGATCTTATGCCTGTCTGCCCGTCCCAGACTAAGCTCAAAGCCTTGATCTCATTAAGCGTCTTGTTCCTGATCAGGACATCATCAAGCCCGGTAAACAGTTCCAAAGTCGAATCATGCTTTATGACCACTTCGCCGTCTTTGGTTATATGGACATCGTTTTCCACTGCGTCGGCACCTTCGGAACATGCGCCCTTTGCGGATTCCAATGTGTTCTCGGCGTAGTTGGAAGGGTCGCCTCTGTGTCCTATGATGAAAGGCTTCCTTAAGAGAGTCGGTTCATCATCATTGAAGAAACTTACGGCGTTCAACGCTTTTACATAATCTTCCGTCACGATCCCGTTAACGCCTTGCGTATAGAAAGTCATTATAGTCTTAAGGTCATCAGAAGTCTTTACCCAGACGGAGTTGCCCAAAGACTGAAGAGTCTTGATGTTCTCTTTCGTTGCTGCCTTCTCGCCTAAGATGATCACTCTGCCGTGAGCTTGGTGAAGAGCATCGTTCATATCGGCAAGATCGTGTCTGCTGAATTTATCGAAGATGGAATAGTCCAGCATTCCCCTCACCTGAACAAGGTCTGCAACATCCCTTACAAGATCTTTTGTTCCCGGCGTTCCCACGACAAAACAATCCTTAAGCCCGTACAGCCTCAGCCATTCTTTGAGGGCTTCTGCCGTCTCGGGATCTTTGATATAGAAAGCGGGGATCATGGAAGATGCCGTATCCCTGACATATTCTTCGATGCTTTCCTTGATGAAATCGCCGTTGCGGTCATAGATCTTCAGATCTTTGTCCGGCCATACGAAGGCAACCTGCGGACGGACATCCGCTTTTGCCGCCTCTAAAACATGCCCGTCTGAAGGCCATGCAACGGTAGCTGACATCGTCCAGGATGTTTCAGGTTCATAGACATGGGAATATATCCTCGGGAAGCATACCGTCTCTTCCTTTTGGCAGTATTTGCAGGTGTGTTTTCTGCTCCCTTCTATGAGCGTTGTTGCCGGAGTCAATACCGTCCAATCGTTCCAGTTATGTGCATTGGGATTGATCTTTCCGGTCTCCACCACTTCCTGACCGCAGCCCAGGCAGTGATATTTCTCCTTTCCGGGTGAGATGCAGGTGGCATCAGTGATCACACTGCTTGCAACATCTTTATCGTGAATACATTTAATATCGCATGTGAAAGTCAGCATATCCTCTTTGAGTTCGATGATATTTTCATTCTCGATGCCGGCTCCCCATCTTATCTTTTTCTTGTTTAAGCCCGAAGCAAAACTGAATCCGTTCTTAAGTTTGAAACTTATGTAAGCTCTATACTTTTTCCCGCCCGAAAAGCTGCCGTAAAAAGGAACACTTTTTTCTTCCTTGTCCTTTTTGTTTTTCTTGTCTTTCTTTTCGACGGTCATCCATTGCGTCTTTATGATCTCCACCGATGAATCGATATCGATATAATCTTTTCCTGATGCAAGATAAGGAAACCATTCGATCTTCGATCCGGATCTTGTCCCGCATAAAGGAGAAGTTACAGATATGTCTATTGATGTGATCTCGATCGGATCATATGAGGAAAATGTGTATGCGCAAACGGAATTCCCAAACATAACAGATGTCATGAGAAGGATCAGAAGCGGTAATACTGCGATGTGTCTTATCTTCATTACACATTTCCTTAAGAATTATCGAAAAAAGGGACATCAGGGACACTTTTTCCGTTATCAGGATTATAACACTTGCAAATGCTGCTGATGCCGCAAGACCTGAAAAAGCCTTATCTCAGATCGAAAAACAGATATTTGAAATATCCGAATCCGTTCGGCATATTGTAACGCATCGTAAGGCTCCTCCCGTCCGACAGGAGCAGGAAATATGCAAGAAAGATCGTCAAAAGACATATTACGAAAAATGCTTTTCTGAGTCTTACGGTGTCTTTGTTCCTGACTGATAACACAACGATTACGGCAGCGATCAGCATAAAGATCGAGAAGTCCGTAAGATACCTGTTGGCAATGCCCGCAAATTCGATGTCAACCAGGGCCAGGAATATGGAGATCCCGATCAGGGTAAAGACAATAAAACGGGATCTGTTCTTCTTCATGCTTCCGATGACGAGCGGAATGAAGAACAAGGCGATGCAGAAAGGTATCACGAAGAACAGGCCTCCTGCGAAAAGCTCATTATATACGGCTCCCTGATAATCGGTAGGGAATATGTTCTTATCGTTTATCGCGTGAATGAAAGGATAACTTGCATTGATGTTCATGGGCTGGAAGAAATATGTATATATTCCTCCCGGGATCCTTTCAAGAATGAATCTGTCATCCAGAAGATCCCTGGTGAGATTGTATTTTGATCCGAAATCGAGGAAGCTTCCGAACCTGGCTTTGTTATAAAAGAGCAAGGGAATGTCGATCACAAGAAAAGGAACTATGACCGCGGAAGTATTCACTATGGAAGCAGCTTTCAGCCGGAAGAAATCCCCCTTCTTTATCCTGTCGGCGAAGATCGGAAATGCCAGCAGCAATGTGATCATGAAGACCGGTCTGGTTCCGAGCGTCATCGCGATCATTACTGCCCCGAGTATCAGTTTTACGACGGACATTTTCTCCTTATCGCAGGCAGTTAGCCAGAAATAAAGACCCAGTACGATAAGGCAATAACTCATGGCATAGGGAACGGAATACACTACCGGTCTCTTGACATATGTCAGGAACCCGCAGCAGTTGATGAAGAGCAGTGACAACAGAAGATATGTATCCAAGGATACTTCGCCCCTGAACTTTCTTATGAGCCTGTAGATAAAAGCAAACGAAGAAGGAATGAACACAGCCGCGCACACCAGGACAACCCAGTAACTGTATACAAGCTGACCCGTCAGAGCCACATAAGGCACATAGAAGAAGAGTGCCGGTATCAGCCCGTAGTAGCAGTAATATCTGCCGTCAAAATATGCATAATCCATATGGTCCATCTCGCCGGTCTGCAAAGTAAGGATATCGCGTTCCGCGCGGATATAAGGATTAGTCATCCCGCTGAGATATGAGGGAGGTTTGACATCCAGATGAACCTGCCCTTTCAGGAGAGCTCTGGCAAGATAGTTGTAGATCTGTTCAACGTAGTTGATCCTGTCATATTCCTTGAAGACCGCTTCCGTATAATACGAACTTTCCGCTATCTTCATCCATGCACCGAAAAGGAATATCCCGGCCATTATGATGATCATCATATGTGTCTTGTCTTTGATATCCAATCTGACTTTCAGTATCCCGCTCCAGAAGAGTATGATCACAGCACAGATGGCAAATATCAGTGCAACTCTCGAAGGAACAAAATTAAAAGGCCTCGGAGTGTTAAAGACAAACCTGGCTGATTCATAATCTATGTCACGGTCGAACTTGATGATCAGATGATCTGTGGTGCCTATGAGATGCAGACGGACATATCTTGATTCGGGAATGTCACGCAGAGTATTCGTGGATGCAAGCCAGAAGCCGACCGTGTCCGTATCATCCGTTGCCTTTATCGCAAAGATGACCTGTTCATCGTCGATATTCGAGAAAACATCCATGTAGATATTATCGATATGAAGATCGAATCCGGAAAGATCCACGGTCTTCTCTTCCTTGTCATAAGTTATCTTTGAAGGAACTGACTGCTTATATCCTATCGACTCCCAGAATCTGATGTTAAACCAAAAGCATTCCAGCAGGAGACAGACGATCGCACATACGATTATCCCCCGGAAAAATCTTTTCTGTGCCGTACTGAAATTACTGTTTTTCAAATCCATCTGCCGTCAAAAACCTGTCCAAAAAATTAATGTTCCTCTTAGAAAACAAAGGATAGATTACCCCCGGAATCATTATATAGTGCTCAGGACTGTTTTTCAATCTTGCCGCCGGCAGGACAGAAAAAAGCCCCCGAAGGGGCTTTCCGGATCATAAATTCCGGCTATCTGTCATTTCCCTTTCCATCCTTC
>JAIKVV010000021.1 GCA_024685385.1 Saccharofermentans sp.
CTGACTGGATCTCTTCGGGCGCAAAAGAACTCCCGCAGTAAGAACATTCGAGCATCTGAGATCTCGGATTAAAAAACAGTGCATGACTGCAATTTTTACATAACGTTGCCATGTTTAACCTCTTTTTCTCTTAATGCTTGACCATTCCTGAGAAATGAAATCATTTAATTCGCTTCTGATGAAGACTGCAACATACTTACATCTTCTCTGGTTGATGTCACTGATCTTATAAGCGGATTCATCCAGAACCAGTTTGAGATCCGGACCATATTCCACGGTAGGATGCTTTTCCAGATCTCCGCCAAACAATAAGACATCGTACTTGAACGGGTTACCTTCCACTTCCCGGTTCCAGGAAACTCTGCTCTTGATGCTCCATCTCTCTTTAATTGCTTTGTATACGCCTTCAGTAAGACCGAGTTCTTCAGCAGTCTTATTCTCCATATCCTCAAAGCTTATAAGTTGCCTCGTTCTTTCCTTTGACGGATCGCCGTCAGAATAGATGGAGAAAATATTGTCGAAGAAGCCGTCAGGAACCGCTGCCTTCTCGATCGAATCATAGTAATTGCTGTAAGTGTCAAAATGGTCGGCATTCATGTAAATAAAACCACAGTCCTGTGTCTTGTTATTCCTGATGCAATCCATGATATATTCATCTGTCAGATCATCATTGCGCAGGACATTGAACTGCATCTCAACAGGTTCAGGCTGATCATTTACTTTGAGCTGATACTTTACCTGGCTGTAATGCGCGAAATGCTGTTTGCCTTTTTCTTTGCTGTATACATCAAAACTGCCGTCACCGCAGAACAAAGCCACATAGTCAGGTCCGATATAATAGCCGAAATTATTAAATACATACATCGGTCCGTTAACGGTATCGGCAAATCCTTTTTCGAAAAGCGCATCATCTATCGCTACTTCTTCCCAGTCATAAACAGCAAGGAAAAACGCCTCATATGTTCCGCCCATGCCGCCTGTTTTGAATTGGATATCATAAGTGATCCTGTACGCTTTTCCGGGTTCGACTTCACATAATCCGTCCGGGTCATATACATTATGCTTTTCAGAATTCATGGGGTATAAAAGCGTATTTCCCGCCCTGCTCTTGAACGCGATAAAAGTTTCTGTCTGATCTCTTTCCGTGTGATAAACAAAACCGTCCGTACCGCTATCCCGATAATCAAGATACGGTTTCCTGCTCCTTCTGTATTTGCAGGATGACAAAGTCATACAGACTGCTATAGTCAAAAGCAAAGCTACAATCTTTTTTAACATCTTCCGTTGCCCCATACTATCTGAAAGATCTTCGTTCACTACTCTAAGATTAGCACGCAGATCTTATCATCAAAAGGGGACAAACTCTTAGAGATTTACCGCAAAATTATGTTTATCGAAATAATAACTTTCTATCAGCCTTACTGCTTCTCCTATCCCGTCCTCTGTCTTTATCTTTCCGGATATCGATAAAGCATTCTGCTTTCTTGCTGAATATGTTCTGTTCATCTCTTCTATTGCGGCCACTAAGGCAGCCTCTGAAAGATCCTTCGCATCGATATGCTTTGTCGCAACGTCCAGTTTCTCCAGCTGCATTGCAAAACTTAACTGATCGAGCACATGAGGGATCGGAATTGACGGAATACCGTATATCAACGAAGATGCGGAAGTCCCGAAACCGCAGTGATGGATCACAAACTTCCCCTGTTTGAAGAGCCAGCTGTGAGGAACGCTGCCGCAGGCTATCATGGTATCGGGAAGGTCATAGCCGGCAAGGGTTTTCGTGAAGCCCTGAATTACTGCCCTTGTGCCTGTTTTTCGAAAAGCATTGACGAACATGTCGAGCTTTGCCTTGTCGGACCCTGATTCAAAAGACATGGCACCCAGGGCCAAAACAGCCGGGGCTTCCCCTGAATCTAAAAACCTTCTGAGTCTCTCATCCGGCACATATTCTTTTTCTTCCTCATACCAATATCCGGTGATCATGTTTTTCGATTCCCAATAAGGGCTGGGTTCAAGCACGAACTTGCTGACCGGGATCAGATTAAGTTTGTCAGATCTGATCTCATCACCGGTCTTCATCGGCTTTAATCCGTATTGCCTGCGGATCTTGTCGTAGGGCTTGTTGATCTTTTTCCCGATCAAAATTCCGATGATCTTGTCCGTGAATCTTACGGGCTTGCCTTTCTCCGGGATCATTTCCGTCTGGAGTGTGACATCAACAGTAGGAATACCGAGAACACCTGCTTCCACCGCGCCCATCTTGCTGTGAGTAACTACTATAAGGTCTTTGCCTTCGCAAAGCTTATATACTTCATTTGAAGAAGCCTGAATAATCTTCATTATGAAGTTCATACATCTGATCATGCTGATAACTGCATTTGATGACTTACCGCGTATTACAGCCGCCTCTTCCTCAATATTGATATCAGGTCCTATGGGCTCAAAATGTATGCCGTATGATTCGATAAGTTCCCTCCAGCAGGGATGTGATCCCAAGGTCACATCATATCCTGCTTTTACAAGGCCCTGCGAAAGATAGATGTATGGCTGGACATCACCTCTGGTGCCCATCGTGAACATTGCTATCTTTGTCATAATGATATGCCTCTCATCAGGTTATGTACTTCTTTGGCATAAGCCTTCTTACGCTTATCTGTGAGTTCACCGTTAAGCAGATACTTAAAAGTCAGCATGGTCATATAAGCGTGATACTGACGAACGATCTGCTCAGCCTGTTCATCAGAGAAAGCGCCCTGCAAAGCAAGTCTCTTGAATACATTCATATAAATGTTATAGGGATCGGTAAAGAGTGTCTTCTCATAGAGCGCACGGATCTCTTCGTTGTGGAACTGCTCGATCATCATAAGCCTGATCATCAGGTTACAGAAGGGATCAAAAAGATAACTGTCCATCATGTATGTGTCCAGCACTTTTGAAGAAGCAACATCTCTTTGTTTGAGTTTTTTATGAGGGACACCGTCCATCTCATCAATATGACTCAAAAGCCCGTTTATATGATCCTTGAATTTCTCTATAAGGGAATCGAGAATATCTTTCTTGTTCTTGAAATGATAATAAAGCGTACTCTCCTTTATCCCTACTTCACCGCATATATCCCTGATCGATACGGCCTCATATCCTCTTTCGGAGAACATGTGAAGGGCAACATCCATTATCTTTTCTTTGGTAGTCATAAGCAGCCTCTCTAACGATTGTTAGAAAGATTTTATCTAACACCTGTTAGAGAGTCAAGAGCCTTCATATAAACACAATGGCAGGAACCTTATACCGAAAAAACGAATTATCCTCTTATAGTCTCTATATACAATTAATCCTTATTACCGAATCACAGCATTCGTTGATAAACTCGTAATCATGCGTTACGACATAGATGGTCTTTCCCAGCTCCTTCAAACGCCTGAGTTCTGCCGACAGCCGCATCATATTAAGCTCATCCATACCGCTTGTGGGTTCATCCATCAGGATAATGTCTCTTCCTGCAGCTACACTCGATGCAATCGCAACTCTCTGCTTTTGCCCTCCGGACAGAGCCATAGGATGATCTTCGGCTTTATCTTTGATTCCGAATCGATCGAGTATATCAAGGGCTTTTTCCTTTTTCTCACTTTCAGTCAGAGTATCGTCCATACCTATGATCAGTTCATCCAATACACTTTCCGTAAACAGCTGGTGGTTAACGTCCTGGAATACCATATAACAGTCTTTACTGCGGGCTTTTCTTTTCCAGCGGTTATTGTTCAGCAAGATTTTATCTTTTCTGGTCTTATAGATACCGCAGAGACATTTAAGGAACGTGCTCTTACCGGCACCGTTTTGTCCTACGATCGCTACTACCTGGCCTCCGGGAAGAAGCATTTTATCTATTAAAAGAGCGATAGTCTTCCTGTCATAAGAGTACTTGAAATGCTCGATCCTTATGTAATCCCTGATGCCTTCATTTGAACGCTTTATTACAAGCGCAGGTTCATCCAAAGGTCTGATACCCATAGCCTTAAGAGAACCGCTCAGATCATTCATCTCAGCACGGTCATATATATTGGTGATCCTGCCGTCTTTCATCACTACAAGGCGGTCTGCCAGATCCTTCAGGAAGAATAATCTGTGCTCTGCGATCACTATTGTCTTTCCCTGTTCCTTCCACTTTTTGAGCACACATTTAAGTTTTTCAATGGATTCACTGTCAAGATTTGAAGAAGGTTCGTCGAGGACTATTACCTTCGGATGCATAACGGCAACACTTCCGCAGGCTATACGCTGTTTCTCTCCTCCGCTCAGCTCAAAGATACTTCTTCCTCTGAGATCCTTAAGATCAAGTTCTTCAGTAACCTCATCCATACGGCTGAGGATTTCTTTCGGATCCATGGCTATATTCTCCGCAGCAAAAGCAAGTTCACTGTCTGTGTCGACATTGAAGAACTGGCTTCTCGGATTTTGGAAAACACTTCCGACAGTTTTGCCCAATTCGGCAACGGATTTGCCGATGATATTCTCTCCGTCAAGAAGGAGCTCACCTGTTACGGTTCCGGGATAATAGTTGGGAGCAAGACCGTTTATGAGCCTGGTAAATGTCGTCTTTCCACATCCGCTCTCGCCGGTAAGCAAGATCAACTCTCCATCCTCTATGGTCAGATTGATATCAATGAGATTGCCCTTATCGGTCCTGTTATTCTTATATTGGAAGTTGATATTAGAGAATGTGATCATGTTGCGATTACACCTCCAAGGAATATGTGCGCAAAAAGACCGGCCGCCGCACACAAGACAAGGATTGCATCCAGGAACGAGAAACCGATCTTTGCGATGTGGGTTCTCTTGCCTTCAACTGAAAGACACTTTGTCATAGATGCTGCCGACAGTTCATCCGCAATTTTGGAAACCGACATAAGGATGGGAACCATCACGTATTCAAGAACATCCAAAGGATTCCTGCCCGCCAGGCCTATTCCCCTCATCTTCATCGCATTCTTAACATCCTGCCATTCCTCTTTTAATGTCGGGAAAAAGCGGAACATTACCGCGAACGGAATTACTATTGCCTTGGGCACATGCATGCGTTCCATGGCCGTAACAAACTCACTTACGGTTGTTGTCTTCATGAGGTAATACGCCATCATTACACCTGCCAGGAAGCGCGAGAATAAACCTGTCGTAAACAGCAATATAATGAGGAGCACCGGATGAATGTCCTGAAGCGTATACCGCTCGAGAAAGAATACATAAAGGTACAGGAAGAAATATATAAAAGACCCCCTGAACCATGTCTCCCGCATCATCAGCACGAAAGGGATCAATGCAAAGACGATCCTCACGGGCACAAATATGCCCGTGATCTTTCCCGTCATCATTACTACATTGATTACTACCAGTAAGAGAAGCTTTGTGCGCGGATCAAGTTTTCTCATTCAACAAGATTTGCCTTGGCGAAGTGCTTTCTGAGTATTCTCTTGGCAAAAAGACCGCCTAAGAATCCGCCGATAACACCGATAATGATCGATCCGAAGAACATCCAGTCGGGTGTAAGCGACCTTATTACTTCGACATACTCTTTTCCGTAGCCTTCTTCGAGATTAGCAAGGTAGCTGTCTCTGTATCCGAAGAAGAGAGGCAGGCCCATTCCTGCGAGCCAGAGCATCATAAGGCCACAGCAAAGAGGTCCGTATTTTATCTTCTTAAAATCGGCTTTCATCCATACCAGATCCGTAATAAGACCTGCTGCAAGTCCGATTACAAGGCAGGGCCAGGGTCTTCCCATAAGGAATGTGATAAGGCCGAGCAGTACACCCATGATCGTGATCATTCCGAACTTTTTAGCCTTGGTAAGGAATATCATAAAAGGGATCGCACCAAGGAAGCCCTCAAGGATACCAGCAAACGCAAAGGTCTGCGGGATAAAACCGATCATGGCAACTATAAAGATACACAGAAAGTGTAATGCTGTGTAAATACCGATGTTGATCAGATCTTTTACTTCATATTTTTTCATACTGTTTTCGTTCCTTTCTTCCAAGCAATATCTGAGTTGATCTTTTCGATAAAGCTCTTGTATAAACCGTTTTTATCCATAAGCTCGGTATGTGTACCTTGCTCTTTGATAACACCATCATCAACTACCAGGATTTCATCTGCGTTTCTGATAGTCTTAAGTCTGTGTGCAATAACGAGCAGTGTCTTATCCTTGACCAGTTCGCTGATTGCTTCCTGGATAAGGCTCTCATTATCTGCATCTACCGAAGCTGTCGCTTCATCCAATATGACGATAGGAGAATCTTTAAGGATGCATCTGGCTATTGAGATGCGCTGCTTCTCTCCGCCTGACAAAGTCGCGCCGCCTTCACCGATCACCGTATCAAAACCGTCAGGGAGAGCCATTACGAAGTCATAACAGCGGGCTTTCTTAGCCGCCTCAATAACCTCTTCTTTTGTTGCGTCCGGACGTCCCATAACGATGTTGTTATAAATGGTGTCCCGGAACAGATATACCCTTTGGAACACCATGCTGATCTGCTGCATCAGCTGCTGCATGGAAACGTCTCTGATATTCACGCCTTTGATCCTTACGGTTCCCGAATCTACATCCCAGAATCTTGCAAGGAGGTTTGCTATAGTGCTCTTTCCGCTTCCCGAAGGACCTACCACGGCTGTCATTGTGTTTGGAGCCATCTTAAATGACACGCCCTTCAGAACTTCATTATCGTCATATCCGAAAGCGACATTCTCGAATTCGACTTCCGGACCGTCATACTTAAGGGGGAATACACATTTTTCGTTTTCTTCAAGCTCAGGCACAGCAAGGACTGCTTCGATCCTGTCCATGCAGGAGCTCATGACGGTAAGTCTTGTTGATTCGTTGTACAAGGCATATACCGGCACATAAAGGTCGAACAGGAAGAGTATCATGGCCACAAAATTGGAAGTGGTAATGATACCGTTCATTACAAGATATGCACTTAAACCTAATGTCAGTGCAGATCCGACGGCATAGATAATGCCGAGCTTTATATTCCAGGGATGAACAACATGTTCAAACTCGATATTATCCTTGCAGCTCTTGTCGAAGTTTGCTGTCAGGTCCTTAGAAGACTTGCCGAGCATATTGAATGTCTTGATGATATTCATTCCTTCCGTGTAATCGATGACTGCAGAAGTTAGTTTCTCCGCCTGTTCCTGACGGATATCGGTATGCTTCTGGATCTGCTTCTGTGAAGCCTTGCCGCACAGTATTATCGCCGCTACGGTGAAAAGGCCAATGATACCTACCCTGTAGTCGAAAATGAACAGGAAGATGATCATGATGGCTTCAGAGAAGAAATATGTCATGAGCTGTGCTATCTGGGACATGCACACTTCCTCTACCATAGACATATCAGTGGTAAGGACAGTTGATATCTTGCCGATATTACCTTCGGTGTAATAACCCATCGGAAGATTCTTAAGATGCTCACCTATTGCTATTCTCATATCGGCAAACATCTCAAAACCTGTTGCTGACTGAAGTCTGTCGCCAACATACTGGGCAACGATCTGGATGAGAAGGATCGCAGCCATGGCGATCGCGGCTTTCATAAATAAGTCTGTAACATCACTCCCCTTGAAGAATCTGTCAATAACCAAAAATGCAACAATGACCGGACTCTTCATTAAAAACCCTTTTATGAAGCAGAAAATATATGCAAGTCTGATGCGGTGCTTTCTTTTACCGGCAGCTTCAACGATCCTGTGTATTAACTTGATCATAATTTACACGCCCTCCTTTATCTGCCATTCACCTGTCTTCACCTGAGTCTCCCACAAATGCTTGTACTCTGCATTTCTGTCGAGGAGCTCTTTGTGAGTGCCGATATCACTGATGTTTCCATCGTTAAGAACAACGATCTGATCGGCCTCGATAATCGAAGGAAGCCTGTGGGCTATGATTATTATCGTTTTGTCCTTGATCACCTGTGAGATAGCTGCATTCATCTTCTCCTCATTCTCCGGATCGATAAAAGCAGTAGCTTCATCAAGAACGATGATAGGTGCGTCCTTAAGGATCGCTCTCGCCAAAGCTATACGCTGTCTCTCGCCGCCTGATAACATCTTTCCGCTGTCACCGGCTTTGGAATCGATTCCCTGCGGGAGTCTTGCAAGGAAATCAGCGCACTGTGCACGCTCTGCTGCGGCCAGAACCTCGCTCCTGTCAGCATCCGGTTTGCCTATCAGGATGTTTTCATAGATTGTAGTGTTAAAAAGAAATTGCTCCTGTGCCACATAGGATATCTCGTCATTAAGGGCTTCAAGGCTCATATCGGTTATGTCCTGTCCGCCAATAGAGATCGAACCCTCGTTTAAGTCATAGAAATGAACCAGAAGTTTTGCCAGTGTAGATTTACCGCTTCCGGACTCACCGACAAAGGCTGTCATCGTATTCTCTTTTATCCCGAAAGATATACCGTGAATTACCTCAGCATCCTTATAGGAGAATCTTACATTATCGAAGCGGATGTCGTGACCGGCTCCTTCAAAACCGTTCTTTCCTGCCTTAAGCCCTTCACCTTCTGTGAGCTTCTCCAGTGTGGATATCTTATATTGCAATTGAGGCAGAGTTGAACCGTAGCTTCCCACCTTGAGAAGAGGCGTACCTACGGAGATCGTCAGGCATATAATCAACGCAAACTGAGTGAGCGTAAGCGTTCCGTTATTAAGGAATGCCACACCTGCAGGCAACGAGAAGATCGTCATGCACGGAAGAAGACTTGTGGTGATAGCCAGAAACGGCCAGCACATCTTATACCAGTCCAATGTATAATCCCTGTAGTTCACAACGTCATCTTTATACTTCCTGAAAGATTCCTCATGCCTGTTAAATACTTTTACGACCTCCATGCCGTTAACATATTCGATTATCGTGTTATTCATCTTTGCTGCAGCGGCATAATATTCATTCATCTTTTTCATGCATGAACCGAACATTACAAAACTGATAATAAGGGAAAGGGCCAATGCTGCAATACTGAGAAGTGCCATCCTTATATCAACGAAGAACATCGCAACGATCATGACAGCTGCTCCCATCAGGTTTGAAAAGCCTTCAGGCACAGCATGAGCCAGCAGGAGTTCTATTCCGTCTATATCATCCGTAAAGACCTTCTTAAGCTGACCCGTTCCGATATCCTGAATATTGCCGAGTGCCATTCCTTCGATCCGATTCTGTAAATAAGTCCTCAGATTTTTGAGAGTATTGAAAGCTCCTTCGTGAGAGAACTTAAGACCGTAACAATAAAGGATCTTATAGACCAGAATGCACAAGAAAAACAAGAGAACTTTTGTAATTACAAACGGTGTATCGATGCTCTCGTTGTTAAGCAAAGGTTCGATCAACTGATATACCAGTAAATAAGGAACCATTGAAAGCAAAACGCCGATCGTAAGTACTGTCATGGCAAGTATTGTTTTCCGCTTATGCTTCCCGGCATACTTAAACACATAAGAGATCATACATGTTCCTCCGATGAAAGATAATTAAAAATATGATATTCAGAATTACTAATTCTCCTTAACGCCTGGAGAATTATAGCACAATCAGTTAGCAATGGCTAACTATTTTTTTAAGAACCGGACTGCGGCGAAAAATGTATAGTCGGTTATATTCTCATCAGCATCTAATCGTACTTTACCCGTATGGTATAATAACCTTGTCTGAGGGAGAGAGCCTTTAGTCAAGAAAATTATCAGTAAATCCAACTTAACCGATTTTTCTATTCCCCAAAAATGAATATATATTGATTTTGGGGAATAGAAATGATATGGTTTTGTTGGAGGTATAGTTTTATGAAACTGATATTGCGCGATACCTATCTTAATGAGTTGTCAGAGTTGATCGATACACCTGATATTAAGATCATTACCGGGATCAGAAGATCCGGGAAATCCAAGTTATTGGAAGCTTTGAAGGAACATATCTCGGCGTCTGACCCATCAGCTAATATCATTCACATCAACTTTAACCTTACAGAATTCGAGGATCTGCTCGAATAC
>JAIKVV010000042.1 GCA_024685385.1 Saccharofermentans sp.
ATACCATCCACAGTGGATGCCGGAAAGATAACCGATATCAAAGGAATAGAGTATTTTACCGAAATTACCTATTTAAACACAAATGGCAAATTAACGAGCCTTGATGTCAGCAAAAATACTAAACTTACCAAGCTTTATTGCGATGGCGCTCAATTGACTCGTCTTGATCTGAGCTATAATCCCGATCTTATCGAACTTGATTGCTGCGGGAATCAATTGACCAGTCTGGATCTGAAAAATAATACAAAGTTAAAGATATTGTTTTGCTGGAGCAACCAGCTTACGAGCATTGATGTGAGCAGGTGTGCGCAACTTTCGAATTTTCAATGTTATTCCAATCAATTGACGCAGATCAATGTGGGGAATAATACTTCACTCAGATTTTTTGATTGCCATAACAATCCGATCAGCAAGCTGGATGTTTCCAATATCAGCGGACTTGAAACGCTCCGTTGTTATAGAACTAATATCACAAAACTGATCGTAGCCAACAATAAAGCGCTCAAAGACCTGCAATGCGGCAATACTCAGCTGAAAACTCTTGAACTTAGCAATAATACTGCCCTTGCAAGACTTGAGATCGATGAAACCCCGATGACCGCAATCGACCTCAGCAAGAATACTAATCTTAAAACTCTATCATTTAAAAAGAGCCTTTTTACAAGTCTTAATCTCAGCAATAACACTGCTATTGAATATATATATGGTGATAGCAGCAGCAAACTGCAAAAAATCGATCTGGGGAATAATACGGCTCTCAGGGGTTTGTATTGTTCAAACTGTGATTTGGCCGGTCTTGACGTAAGCAAATGTACATCGCTGAAAGATCTGTTCTGCGACAACAACCGGATTTCCAAAATCGATGTAAGCGGATGCACGATGCTTGAAAGATTGCTTATCTCAGCTAATTCCATCAAGGACATAGATATCAGCAAGAATACTTTGCTCAAAGTCCTGTATGTACAGGGAAATCAGTTGGAAAGCCTGGACATCAGTAAGCTTCCTTTACTCGAAACATTGTATTGTTCCGGCAACAAGATCACAAGCCTTGATCTGGATAACAAACCTGAACTTGCTTTTTTGGACTGCAGAAATAACAAGCTGGATTTTCTTGATGTCAGCATGAATGAAAAGCTGGCTACTTTGTATTGCGACAATAACCCGATGGATAAGGTCTATATACATCAAGGCTCGATCTATTGCTCTAGCGGTTCCATCATTAAAGTTGTCCTGACTCCTTCGGACTGGAAATATACGGGAGTCAAATGGAAGATCAATGAGAATAATCCTTCCAAGAGCAAAGCAACGGCAAAGTTCCAATGCACCAAGGAAGGCGAAGAAGATTATGCTTTATCCAAAGAAATGAAAGTAACTTACAGTCTTACGAATGCTTCCTGTGATAAGGCCGGAAAGAAAGAATATGTTGCAAAGCTTTCGGAAGAAGTAAGCAGGACAAAGAAAGCGATCACGGAGAAGAAGACAATTTCCATACCTAAGCTCGCTCACAACTGGTCTTCCTGGAAATCAACGAAGAAAGCTTCAGTAGGAACGGCAGCCGTTGATAGCCGCAGCTGCTCGCTCTGCAAGAGTAAAGAGACTCGTAATCCCGAAGCGATCCTGATCTGCGGAAAGAAACTCAGCTTACCCGATACTTTGAAGGGCATGTCTTCCGTCACATGGAAATCTTCCGATACGAAGATCGCAACGGTCGATTCCTCAGGCAAGATAACGGCCAAGATGGCAGGCAATGTTACGATCAGCGCAACTGCTGCAGGCAGGACCGAAAAGTGCGTGCTTACGGTGCTCTATAAGGATGTAACGAATACTGAAGATTTCTGGTATGCACCGACTAATTATCTTACAGCCAAAGGCGTTGTCAAAGGTTATGCAAACCAGACTGAGTTCAGACCTTCCAACGACTGCACGAGAGCCCAGATGGTAACTTTCCTCTACAGGCTTCAGGGCGAACCCAAGACCAAGTCAAACACTTGTCAGTTTGATGATGTTAAAGAAAAAGATTATTTCTATAAGCCCGTTATCTGGGCAGTCGAAAAAGGCATCACCACGGGCGTGACAAAGAAATTGTTTAAGCCCCAGGATGTATGCACTAGAGCTCAGACGGTAACTTTCCTCTGGAGGATGGCAGGCAAGCCCGAGCCGGGCAAGAACGCCAAGTCTTTCAGGGACGTTAATGTGAAGGATTATTTCTACAAGGCAACCCTTTGGGCATCCGAGAAGAAGATCCTCGCCGGTTACGACGACAATACCTTCAGACCCCAGGGCAAGTGCTTAAGAAGGCAGATGGTAACCTTCCTCTATAAGTACGACAAGTATGTTAACGGGAAAGGCTGATATCAGCCGATCGTAAGAAGTCCTTCTGCAAATGAGATGTCTTCAGGAGTCGTGATCTTGATGTTGGAATAAGATCCTTCCACTATCGCAACTTCGATCCCTTTGATCTCCGCGAACATGACATCGTCAGTGACACTATCTCCTATGAGAGAAGGATCAAAGCATTTAAGCATCGTATCGTATCTATAACCCTGCGGGGTCTGGACTTCATAATAATCACAGCGGGAAGGGGTGTTTTCGACGATTATGTCATCACCCCTTCTTGTTATTTTCTTGAAGGTATTCTTTTCGGGAACGCCGCAGGTTGCAGCTTCGAATCTTTCGAGAGCATCAAGGACGCGCTGGATCGTATCCTTATCGATAAGGCACCTTGCGCCGTCGTGAACTAAGACTTTGCCTCTGCTTTCGATATCGAGTGATTCGAGTGACTTAAGTCCGTTGTAAACGGACTCCGCGCGGCTGGCACCGCCCGGCGCAAATCTTACGGGAAGTCCCGTCAGGGCTTCCTTTATTGCATCTTCAGCCGTAACGACCGTGATCCGGCAGCAGGGGAAGTTATCGAGAAAAGTTTCAACGGTCCTTCTGATTATGGGCTTGCCGCCGACTTCCATTACGAGCTTGGGGATATTGCTTCCCATCCTTGTACCGGACCCTGCAGCGGGGATTATCACATCGAACTTTTCCATATTGACCTCTTATGCGAAAAGAATATCGACTGCTTCTCTTAAGTTATCGGCATAGATGAACTCAAGGCCCGATAAGATCTTGGCATCGTTGCCGTCTTTGGCCTGGAGGACTTTTTCTATGCTGGCTTTGCAAGAACCGGGGAGCAGCACTGTAGTGATGCCGGGAGTAGTTGAATCCAATATCCTCTTGACTACGCGGGTCACGGGCCTTATCTCGCCTGTAAGGCCCAGTTCACCCAATATCAGGGCAGATGATCTCGGGGCGATCCCCTCGGCGGAAGATACGACCGCGAGGGCGATGGCAAGGTCGCATGCGGGATCCGTTATCTTGAGCCCGCCTATTACATTGACGAAACAGTCCTTGGTATAAAGACCGAGAGACAAGACCTTCTCGCAGACGGCAAGTATCATGGAGACGCGGTTGCGGTCGGGTCCCGATGTCATTCTCTGGGGATTGGCATAGCAGCTTGAAGTAACGAGAGCCTGTATCTCCACGGGGACTGCTCCGCTTCCTTCAAGAGTCGATGTTAAGACGGAACCCGGAACATTGAGGGGCCTTCCGAAAAGGAGCAGGGCCTTGCTGCTGTCAACGGGGGACAGCCCCTTATCACCCATCTCGAAGAAAGCAAGTTCGCCCGATTTGCCGAACCTGTTCTTGATGGTCCTCAAGATCCTGTAGGCACCCGTTCCGTCGCCTTCGAAGGAGAGGACCGTATCGACCATGTGCTCCAAGGTCTTGGGGCCTGCGATGGATCCTTCCTTGGTTATGTGGCCGACTAAGATTATCGGCATGTTGTTCGATTTTGCGATGCGGATGAGGCCGGCAGTTACTTCCCTTGCCTGGGACACACTGCCCGGAGTTCCCGTTATCTTGTCGGAATAAAGTGTCTGTATGGAATCGATGATGCATAAGGAAGGCATGTTCTTCTGCATCTCGTCGGCGATCGTTTCGAATCTTGTGTGGGCACAGATCAGAAGATCGCGCTTGACGCCTGTTCTCTCGGCTCTCATCTTGATCTGGGCAGGGGATTCCTCGCCCGATACATACATGATGTCGCCCGTTGTCTTATAGGAATCAGCGAGCTGGAGCAGGATGGTGGATTTGCCGATGCCGGGTTCGCCCGCGACAAGCGTAACGGAGCCTTCCGTTATGCCGCCGCCAAAGAGGGTATCAAGCTGGGCAATGCCCGTCGAATGCCTCTTATAATCCAGTTTGCCTGCGTCCTTTAATCTTATGGTGGATTCGGAATCGGTCCATGAGAAAGTATTGGCCGTGAAGGCGGGGGCGTCGGCTCTGGTATTCTTTGCCGCTTTGGATGTTTCCTGATCAGGAGCTTCAACCAGCGTGTTCCAGGCGCCGCAGCCGGGGCACTTGCCCTGCCAGCCTATGGTCTCGGTGCCGCATTCAGTGCAGAAGAATGAATTGTTCTTCTTAGCCATAAGAGCCTCCGGTAAGAGATCAGAGGAGTTTGTCGAGTCTTGCGACAGCCTCTGCCGTAGCCTCGGAGGAGCCGAAAGAAGTAAGACGGAAGAAGCCCGCGCCTGCTTCACCGAAGCCTTCGCCCGGTGTTCCGACGACCTGAGCCTCGTTGAGGAGCATGTCGAAGAAATCCCAGCTGCCCATGTCGTTCGGGCACTTGAGCCAGATATAAGGAGAGTTGATGCCGCCCGTGAAGAAGATGCCCTTGCGTGTCATGAGGTCAGCGATAAGCTTTGCGTTTGCGCGGTAATAGTCGATCGCTTCCATGCAGGCCTTGATGCCTTCAACGGAGAGAGCAGCCTCTGCGCCTCTCTGAACGGGGTAGTTGACGCCGTTGAACTTGGTTGCCTGTCTTCTTGCCCAGAGCTTCTGGAGCTTGACTCCGTCAGCATCGAGTCCTGCGGGAACTACGGTCCAGCCGCAGCGGGTTCCCGTGAAGCCTGCGAACTTGGAGAAGGAGCAGATCTCTATCGCGCATTCCCCGGCGCCTTCGATCTCGAAGATCGAGCGGGGAAGGTCTTCGGAAATGAATGCTTCGTATGCCGCATCGAAGACAATGAGCGATCCGGTCTTAAGAGCATAATCGACCCAGGCCTTGAGGCCTTCAGCCGTATAGACTGCGCCCGTGGGATTGTTGGGCGAGCAGATGTAGATGACATAGGGCTTATCGCCTGTCGTAATGTCGGAGGGCATGGGCGTGAAGCCGTTCTCTATGCTGCCCTTGACGAGGTTGATGTTGTTGCCGTTCATCGTGTTGGAGTCGATGTAAACGGGATATACGGGATCCGGGATGAGGATCTCGTTATTGCCCAGGATGTCGGGAAAGTTGCCGCAGTCGCTCTTGGCTCCGTCCGATACGAAGATGTCGGATGCGGGGATATCGACATTGTTGCGCTTGTAGTAGCTGCTGATGGCTTCTCTTAAGAAATCGTATCCGTATTCCGGAGGATATCCTCTGAATGTATCCTTGACGCCCATCTCGGATACTGCCTTGGTCATGGCATCGGTAACGACCTTGTTCAAGGGAAGAGTTACGTCGCCTATGCCGAGCCTTATTATCGAGGCTTCAGGGTGTTCTTCTGAATACTTGCGGACCCTTGCTCCGATCTCGGAGAAAAGGTATGTTTCCTTGATGGAAAGAAAGTTGGTGTTAGCTTTGATCTTCATGTTATTTCCTGCCTGTTTCTTATTATTCGTGTAGTATTATACATTCAAAAAGCGCTGATTTGTGATAAAAAAGCGTCAACTTGAATATGAGTCCCATTTTTGGTATAACGGGTAGTACAAAGGGAGGATTATAGATATGAAAAAGACTTTTTCCAAGGCCGCGGCTCTCCTGATAGCCACGCTCCTTATGCTTTCTGCGACGGGATGCTTTTCGACGGCCGCTCTTATCTACAAGACCGAACACCGCAGGGGCAGCGACATGACCCGCAATACTGACTTTTTCGGCACGGATGAAGACGATGACGACAGTTGGCATAAGGCAACCCCTACCCCCAGGGACAGCAAGAGGACGGAGCCTACGGACCGCACTGATCCCACGGACCCCACTACACCTCCTGATAACGGAGGAAAGGGAAACGGCGCAGGTATCCTGACTGACCCTTCAAACGGACTTACTTATCCTGACGGCATAGCAACGCAGGACATCATCCATCCTTCAAGAGCCAAGGGCAATATTACGGGCGACGAAGCGAAGAAGATCCTTGATGACGTCGAGAAAAAGGTCCTTAACGAGGTCCTGTCGAGCTATGTGGACGCCGAGATCTATTTTGCGGATTATTCCAAATACGGCATCACGCCTGACGGCTACGGCTGGGGTGAATATACGACGGATAA
>JAIKVV010000050.1 GCA_024685385.1 Saccharofermentans sp.
GTATTCCTCGGATAGTTCTTTGAGCGTAACACCCTCTTCAAGGTGTTTTTTTACGATTTCCAGTTTTGTTTCTCGTGTGATCAGCATAAAAGCACCCCCATAAATTGTAACCTATTGGTCCAAATTATGGGGGTAACTTCAGCGTTTTTGGCGGAGAAGGAGGGATTCGAACCCTCGCGCAGGTTGCCCCGCCTAAAGCTTTAGCAAAGCCTCCCCTTCGGCCTCTTGGGTACTTCTCCATACCGCTTATATTGCCGTGCTTGAAGATGATAACACATTTTAGATCTGTTTTCTACAACAATATAAGTAATCCTACCGTAATTGTTTTATCCTGAGAAATAAAATAAAATAATCTTTAGTGACTATTACTTTATTTCAAGGAGGTTTTATGAGCGTTATCAACATGATCATGATGGGAACCATCATAGTCTATCTGGCAGCCGTTATCATCGTAGGCTTCAGATATTCAAAATCATCATCGACATCCGAATTCTATCTGGGCGGACGTAAGCTGGGACCCTTTGTCACAGCCATGAGCGCCGAAGCATCGGATATGAGTTCCTGGCTCCTTCTGGGACTGCCCGGTCTTGCTTATGCTTCCGGACTTTGCGATCCTTTCTGGACTGCAGTCGGACTTGCAGCAGGAACTTATCTTAACTGGCTCCTGGTATCCAACCGCTTAAGAGTCTATTCACAGGAGATCAACGAATTCACGATCCCCGGCTTCTTCTCCGGAAGATATAACGACAAAGCCGGAATATTGAAGCTCGTCTCCGCGCTTGTCATCGTAATCTTCTTCATCCCTTATACGGGTTCGGGCTTTGCTGCATGCGGCAAGCTCTTCTCGACTCTTTTCGGCATTGATTATCACATCGCGATGATCTTAAGTGCGATCGTTATCCTCGCTTATACGACACTCGGAGGATTCCTCGCAGCTTCCACGACAGACTTTATCCAGAGCATCATCATGACTGCTGCTCTTATCACCGTATTAGGTTACGGCACATATCAGGCAGGCGGCGTCGGCGCAGTTGCAGAGAATGCCAAGGGCCTTGCAGGCTTCCTTTCCGTTACGGCTACTCATGACGGTGCGGCCAACGTCACCGGAACGGCCGCAGGATACGGCGTTCTTACCACCATCTCGACTCTTTCCTGGGGTCTGGGATATTTCGGTATGCCTCACATCCTCCTTCGTTTCATGGCGATCGAGGACCGCAAGAAGCTTAAGCTTTCCCGCCGCATCGCATCCGTCTGGGTCGTTATCGCAATGGCAGCAGCCATCCTTATCGGCATGATCGCCAATGCAATGACCGACAACGGAACTCTCGAGTTCCTGCCTGACGGCGAGACGGCCATCATCAACATTGCAAAGCACATCGCTTCCAACGGCTGGCTCCTTGCCATCGTAGGAGGCATCATCCTCGCAGGCATCATGGCTTCCACGATGTCCACAGCAGATTCCCAGCTCCTTGCCGCATCATCTTCAGTATCTGAAGATATCTTCAAGGGCGTATTCAGGATCAAGCTTTCCGAGAAGAAAGCTCTTCTCATCGCAAGGGTCGTCCTTCTCGTGATCGGCGTCATCGGCGTCATCATCGCATGGGATCCGGATTCATCCGTGTTCAAGGTCGTTTCCTTCGCATGGGCAGGATTCGGCGCTGCATTCGCTCCCGCAATGCTCTTCTCCCTCTTCTGGAAGAGAACGACGAAGTGGGGCGTATTCGCAGGAATGCTTGCCGGCGGAACGATGGTATTCGTTTGGGAATACCTCATCGGACCCATCTCACCTTACTTAAGCAAGATCTATGAACTCTTCCCGGCATTCGTCTTTGCCTGCTTATTCATAGTCGTCATCAGCCTTGTAACTCCCGCTCCCGAAAAGGAGATCCAGGATACCTTCGACAAGGTCAGGAACATAACAAAGAGCTGATAAAAACGCTGAACTGATAAAGGGCCGTTCTTCAGTTGAAGTGAAGATCATCTATATCGGCAAGGCTAAAAAGCTCAAGAACCGCGTCAGCCAGTACTTCGGCTCCCAGAACAACCACACCGAAAAGGTGCGCCGCATGGTCGACAACGTCGACGACTTCGATTACATCATCACCGACAGCGAATTTGAATGTCTGATCCTCGAATGTTCGCTGATCAAGCAGCACACCCCCAAGTACAACATCCTGTTAAAGGACGACAAAGGCTACAGCTACATCCGCGTGAGCAACGAAGCGTGGCGGCGGCTGAGTTATGTGCTCCAGAAGGCGGACGACGACGCACGGTACATCGGGCCGTATAAATCGAGCTACTATGTCAAATCCTCCGTCGAAGAGGCGAACAAGATCTTCGGTCTGCCGACCTGCAACCGGCGATTTCCGGAGGATTTCGGACGTTTTCGTCCGTGCCTGAACTTCCACATCAAGCAGTGCTGCGCTCCCTGCACCGGCAGGATCAAGCTCAAAGACTATAATGAGCGTGTCGACGCGGCGCTGGAATACCTCTCCGGAGACAGCGGCAAAATGATGCGCGAATTAAATGAACGGATGAACGCCGCCGCAGAAGCGCTGGACTTTGAACGCGCGGCGCGCTACCGCGACCAGATCGCCTCGATGAAAAAACTGCGCGATAAACAGAAGGTCGTCAACATCAACCTCGACGAGCTCGACGTGATCGCCGTAGCGAGAGAGGGAAACCGCGGCTCGGCGACGGTGCTGCGCTTCAACGAGTCGAGATTGTACGATACCGAAAACTTCCTGCTCGACGACGTGGACGACGAGGTCGACTTCCGCGACCAGTTTCTCCTGCGCTACTACACCCTGCGCACGGAGATCCCCTCGCACATCGCGCTCGACGGCGAGATTGAGGATGCACAGACAACCGAACGCTGGCTCACCGAAAAAAAGGGCAAGCGCGTTTACATCAGTATCCCGCAGCGAGGCGTACAGAAAGACCTCGTCGAAATGTGCCGCAAAAACGCCTTCGAAGCGCTCGGACAAC
>JAIKVV010000031.1 GCA_024685385.1 Saccharofermentans sp.
GCTTCATGAGATCATCAAGTATTTCAAAGAGAACGGTGTGGACAGGATCTATCTGTCGACTGCGCCTGAGAACGAACTCGGACTGCACGTATACCATAAAGCGGGCTTTCGGGAAACGGGTGAGATGGAGGCCGAAGAAGCCATACTGGTATTGAAACTCTGAATTCCGATGGTCTCAATGCACGCTGAGACAGCGGTACTTATGTCAAAGGAATAAACAAATCGGGATTTATGGAGGAAACAGAGATGAAATACGAAATGATACCTTGTTCAGAAGACGACACGGAGTTTATCGAAGAACAGGCGGACAATGCTTTCAACGCGATTGCACAACCGGAAGAAGACGCAGAGGAAGAATATGTTTATATTGTCACCGATGAAAGTGGGAACCTCCTCGGTGGATGCATTTTGTCTGTAGACGGTCTGAAGACAGCATCGATCTATGACCTGTGGGTGGAAGAAGCGTTTCGCAGACAGGGTATGGCCTCTGCGCTCATCCGGGAGGCTGAGCGAAAAGCAAGGGAACATGGTTGCTATCTCGCAATGGTCGGAACCTTTGACTGGCAGGCAAAATCGTTCTACGACAAACATGGTTATATGCTCAACGACACGATGACAGGTGTGCCGAAGGGGCATGAACACTATTTTTTGACAAAGCGGCTTGACTGTTCTTCCGCGGAATATATACCGTCAAATTGCCAACAATATGAGATCAAGCGTGGTGACGAAAAAGACGCAGAAATCTTTTCAGGCAAATTGCGCGGATATGACAGCGCCATTGCTCCTCGCGAGCATGAATACATCCCTCTGAGCAAAAAAATCGTGGACGAAAAAGGAAGAATCATTGCAGGATTTGTCGGAGGCATCAATGGCTGGAATGACACGGACATTGCCGTCTGGGTCGAAGAAACGCACCGCAACAGGGGGATCGGTTCTCGGCTCCTCGGTGAGTTTGAGAGGGAGGCAAAGGCAAACGGCGACGGTACCGTTTTTCTTGAGGCATATGATTGGAATGTGGGGTTTTTCAAAAAGAACGGCTATGAAAGAGTAACCGGCATGCTTGAAGATTATCCGAGAGGGCACGTCATGTATTGCATGCAGAAGTCTCTTTGATAGGGACTTAAGCAAATTCCGATTTATCGGGGTAAAGGTGTACTTTTAGGCGTACTTACCTTGATTCTGTACCTTTTGGGCGTACTTAGGCACTAAAGAAACCTCTTTTGTCTACCACAGGCAAAAGGGGTTTCTTGTTGTTTATCTGGGTCAGATATAGTATAATCATCTCTATTAATCGGGATTTGTGAGGCAGTTAAATGAAGTATTGTGATTGGTGCAATCTGTCCGAAGATGACAAACAGTTTCAGGTGTACGAGAGTTCATTGTGGTCTGTTTTCCTTTCAGATGAGCAGGATTATATCGGACGATGTATCCTGGTTTTGAAACGACACTGCGGTTCAATGTCAGAGATGACGGATGATGAATGGGAAGAACTCCGTAGGCTGGTTTGTGAAGTGGAGACCTGTTTAAAGACTGTTTTAGGAGCAACCCTGTGTAACTGGAGTTGTCTGATGAATAGCTTTTATAAAGAATCAGATCCCGATCCTCATCTTCATATTCATCTCAGGCCAAGATATGATAAACCCGTGATGATCAACGGAAACACTTATATTGACAGCGAGTTCGGCCATCATTATGCAGTGAATAAAAGCGGGTCAATACCTGCTGAAGATAAAGAAGAGGTGTCTGATCTGCTGAAGGAATGGCTGAATCGGTAAATTTTCATCTGTGAAGGCTTTAGATTTTCAGATGGAGAAACTGACAGAGAATATGATTTGTTGGGCCGAAAACAAACTTGACAGCGCTGACCGGCGATCATCCGAAGTATCCAGGCTGGGTGCCGCTTGACCGGGTGTTGGCGCAAAAGCAGGAATAAATAGTTTTATGGGAATACAGAATAGAGAAAGAGCAATGATCATGCAGAGTATATCGTTAAGACAATTATCGTTGGATATGGGAAGACCGGAATATGATATGTTGCAGAAGATTCCTGCCGTGGAAAACGGTTTTACAAATCCGGCATACAACCTTTCTTATGACGAGTATAAGGAGTGGCTGCGGATAACGGATAATAATTCAAGAAGCGCCGATCTGCCGGAAGGCTGGATCCCGTACACCACATATATCCTGTATATCGAAGGTATTCCCGTCGGGTATGGCAGAGTCAGGCATTCATCATCCGGGTATCTGGAAACGGTCGTCGGCGCAGGAAATCTGGGGTACGGTATCGCAAAGGAATACAGAGGGAAAGGATATGGAAATATTCTATTCAAAGAACTGTTGAAAAAGTGCAAAGAGATCGGGTATAAAGAGATCAAGCTGTTCCCGATGAAAAGCAACGAGCCCAGCGTAAAGATCATGTTAAGAAACGGCGGCCGGATCATCGGTGATTTCAAGGGGGAGAAGCATATTATCCGCATATCACTGGAATAAATATGTTTAGGAGTAATAGTCGCATGAAGGCAAATATATGGTGCAGTTTACCATGAGGGAAAGGAAATGATCAAAACAGAAACAGTTGTGTTATATGTCCACGGAAGGGGCGGAAGCGCTGATGAAGCAGAGCACTACAGATCCCTTTTTCCCGGCGCGGATGTTTCCGGATTGGATTATAAGACGGATCTGCCCTGGGAAACAAATAAAGAGATCGGAAAAGCCGTTAAGGATCTAAAAGAAAGATACAGCCGTATCATCCTTCTTGCAAGCAGCATCGGAGCCTTCTATTCTATGAATGCAGGGATATGTGGTGATATTGACCATGCGTTTTTTATCTCTCCCATAGTCGATATGGAGAAACTTATTACCGACATGATGATGTGGGCAGGAGTTTCGGAAGGTGACCTTAAGAGAGAGAAGACCATAAAGACGGATTTCGGGGAGGAACTGTCGTGGGAATATCTTTGCTATGTGAGGGATAATCCGATCAAATGGACTGTTCCGACGGATATACTTTACGGTTCTGAAGATAACTTGCAGTCAATGGAATCAGTTAAGGCTTTCACAGAGAAGACCAACTCATCAGTTACTGTCATGCAGGGCGGGGAACACTGGTTTCATACCGGAGAGCAGATGCAGTTCCTGGATGAATGGATAAAGGAAAAATCTATTTATTGAATGAAGGAGAATGAAATAAATGGATAAGTACATTGAAGGAAACAAGGCGGCATGGGAAGAGGCTTTTGATCTGAGGGATGAGTCCTGGGGAGCCGATATTGCCGAACGTATCGCAAATGAGGAATATCCTTTTTTCGTAAAGGAGATGGCGGATGTCTTAAAGAAGATCGATACGGAAGGGAAGGTCATCGGGCATTTTTGCTGCAATAACGGACGCGAGCTGCTCTCTTTGGTAAAGAACGGTAAAGCCTCGAAAGGAGTAGGCTTTGACATTGCGGAGAACCAGGTCGCTTTTGCCAATGAAAAAGCAAAGGAATTGAGAATTCCCTGCATATTTGAAGCCGCAAATGTTTACGACATCGATGACAGTTACAAAGAACAGTTTGATATCGTGATAATAACTATAGGAGCGCTCTGCTGGTTTGATGATCTGGACCGCTTTTTTGCGGTAGTGGCAAAATGCATGAAGAAGGGGGCCCTGATCGTGATCAATGAGCAGCATCCTTTTACGAATATGCTCGCATCGGAGGGAGAAGAAGTATTTGATCCTGAACACAGGGTCGAATTCCACTATTCCTATTTCGAACATGAATGGACGGGAAACGGCGGCATGTATTACATGACGAAAAAGAGTTATGAGTCTAAGACATTCACTGATTATACCCATCCGATGTCCGAGATCGTTTCCGGAATATGCAATAACGGCATGGTCATTACGGGACTTCAGGAATTTGATTACGATCTGAGCGGCGGGTTTGGCGACATAGATCACATCGGCTGTCCCCTCTCCATGATATTGCAGGGAAAGAAACTGTAAGTTGATCTAAAATGTCAGCAGGGATGGTATCTGCATATCTTTTCTGGATTTATATGCAGAAAAAGCACTGATTCACTGTTTTTCTGCATATAAAGTGCTATAATAATGTGCAGAAAAGGAGGGAGTAGGAGTATGAGAAAGTTTAATTATGATTTTCTTGACAACGGGCTGATCCCTTCAAATCTTGTGAATATAACAAGCGGCATATATTCTCTTAAGACTGCGAATGCTTCAAGAAAACAACAGTTTGTTAAGGTCTTTACGGAGCTTGAGTCTGTTGCGAAGGTACAGTCAGTCAAAAGCTCCAATGCCATTGAAGGGATCATAACAAGTGATCAGCGCATACTGGAGATCGTGAACCAAAGCAGCGCGCCGCTTAACCATGACGAGGCGGAGATCGCAGGATACCGTGATGCACTGAATATGATCCATACCGGATATGAGCATATCGACTTCAGTGTTAAAGACATACTGTCTTTACATGAAACGATGATGGCAGCTTCCGGAGATCCTCTTGCAGGAAAGTATAAGCAGACTGACAATGTTATCGTAGAGATCGATGTTTCGGGCAACAGAAGAGTAAGATTCCGCCCGGTTCCGGCCGGCGAGACTGAAAAAGCGATGGAGCAGCTTGAGCTTGCATATCTTGATGCATGTTCCAATTCCCATATCAATCAGCTGCTCCTGATACCCTGCGTGATCCTTGATTTTTTGTGCATCCACCCTTTCAGGGACGGAAACGGGAGGATGTCAAGGCTCCTGTCATTGCTGCTGCTCTACAAGAACGGATTCGATGCAGGGAAATATATATCCTTTGAAGAGCAGATAAACAGGAATAAGGATCTTTACTATGATGCGCTGCAGCGCTCTTCCGACGGATGGGATATCAACAGCAACGACTATTTCCCTTTTATGCAGGATTTCCTGTTAACGCTGTTTATGTGTTATAAGGAACTCGACAAGAGATTCTCCGTTGTCAACGGAAAACATGTCAGCAAAACGGCCAGGATCGAGGCTGCCGTACTTGAGAGCCTGATCCCCTTATCCAAAGCGGATATATGCAAGATCCACCCGGATATCAGTCCTACGACGGTCGAAGCAGTTCTCGGGAAAATGGTAAAAGAAGGCTTGATAAAACGGATAGGCGCTTCAAGAGCTTCGCGCTATATACGAAATGAATAAACGAGCAAAAGAGAGATATTAAGAAGATGTTTGACCCCAAGACAGATAAGTTCCCCTATCCCATGGAGACGGATAAGCACTACCTGGAAGTGCATAAGGACCGCAAGATCGTTTTCGATACGAAATATCCTTACATAGACCGTTCAAGACCTTTCCGCTTCAGGCAGGGTCTTGCGCGCTTCCTTCTGAACATCCTGGTATTTCATGTCTGTACCGTCCGCATGGGACTTAAGATCGAGGGAAGGGAAAACCTTAAAAAGCATGAGGAAGTCCTTAAGAACGGGACCTTATCCGTTGCAAATCATGTGCACATGTGGGATTACATTGCCGTTATGAAAGCAATCCGTCCCTTCCGTCCGAATCTTCTGGTCTGGGCGCCTAACGTTAACGGCGAAAACGGAACCATGATCCGCATGGTGGGAGGCATCCCGATCCCGGATTCCAATGCTGCCGCGATGAAATCCTTTATAAGAGCGGTAAACGGGCTCCTTACCGATGATAAAGGCTGGCTCCATATCTATTCGGAAGGGAGCATGTGGGAATACTATGCGCCAGTAAGGCCTTTTAAGCGCGGCGCATCTCACATAGCATGCGACTGCGATAAGCCCATCCTGCCCCTCGGCTTTTCCTACCGCGAGCCCGGCCGGATAAGGAAACACATATTCCGTCAGATAGCGACATTTACTCTTTCGATAGGCGAGCCTTTGTTTACCGATAAAAATCTTCCTCCCAAGGAAAGGGAGAAGGATCTTACCATACGCTGTCATGATGCGGTCTGCAGACTGGCGGGCATCGATCCTAAAGATAACATCTACCCTGCGGAATTCAAAGACTCAAAGAGAGTCGATTACTATACGTCAACATACGGAGCAGGATACAAAGGATCTCATTGATCTTTTGATAGATAACAGGAGAGTGGTATCATATTCTCTTGGAGTTATTTATTGAAAGAGAGGACATTTTGAATATGAAAAAGATAAACAGACGCTTTTCTCTGAGTGTCATAGCAGTCGTGACGATGACTTCGATCATGCTTTCTTCCTGCGGAACAAAACCCGCAGGAACGGATGTGAGCTCATCATCACAGACTGAAAGCGAGATAACATCTGTTACGACTACCACCACGGAAACTACAGCTGCAAGTTCATCGGAAGATGAGACGAAAGCCACGTCGGAATCAAAGGAAGAAGGAACAAAGTCAGTTATAAACGAGGCCCTTACCGGTTACTGGGGCTGCGAAAAGACGGCTTCCGACGGCAAGACGGATACGAGCTTTTATGCCATGTATATAAAGAAGAACGGATATTTCAGCATCTATGACAGGGCTGCCGGAAATCCCGGCATATCGGGTTATATGAGCAATGATACGGGAAGCACGGTCGACTGCGTCTTTGAAGAAGATGACTTCGATGTACCCTTCTGCTGGAAGATGGATATCAAAGGAGACAAGTTAAATTACGAGATCGAAGGCGACACTTTAAAGCTGGGACATGATGACGTATGGATGATCTTCAAGCGCGAAGAAAGCGAAGAGGAGGATGTCGATTACAAGAACATGCCTCAGCCCATAGACGATCTGTTGACTTTCGATCTTCCGAAAGGATATGAGTCTGACACGAAGATAAAGTATAACGATGAGGAGTGGACTTCGATCGTAGCCAGGACTTTTACAAAGGGTGATGAAGGTGAATTTGATGCAGCGATCTTCTCCTACAAGGGTCTTGACTGTCTGGACGACATTGAGCAGAAGATCGATCTTAAAGAACAGACCGATGCGCTGGATGATGCAAAAGAGATAACTGTCGGCGGTGAGAAGGGCGTCATGGGTAAGTGCGAGCCCGGCGACATGATCGTATATGTAAGCCACGGCGATTATGTTTTCCAGTTCATCTTCTCAAGTTACGGCGAAAAGATCACCGATGCGCAGATAAAGGACTTCGAAAAGATATTGGGAACGGTTAAGTTTAACTGAGGCTGATCTTAAGGAGGTAAAATTATGAGGCTCGGAACATCTGCCCCCCTGAAGCATGAAAGCCCCTCGGAATGGGCTGAAAAACAGGTAAAGCTCGGTTCGGGCTGCGTAAACTTTCCTCTTAACTGCGACGATCCCGAAGACAAGATAATCGCATACCGCGATGCTGCCATAGAGCACGGACTCCTCATAGCGGAGGTCGGTATCTGGAGGAATGCTCTATCCCAGGATCCCGATGAAAGAAAAAAGAACATCGACTATTGTGTAAGGCAGTTAAGGCTTGCCGATTTTTTGGGCGCAAGGTGCGCAGTCAATGTGGCAGGCGCATTCGGCCCCAGATGGGACGGGCACTATAAGGAAAACTTTTCGGAAAACGCCTGGATGGAGACAGTCAATGCCGTAAGGCAGATCATCGATACGGCTGATGTTAAGAATACATTTTTCACGCTGGAGCCTATGCCCTGGATGATACCTACGGGACCCGATGAATATCTGAAACTTTTGGACATGGTCGAAAGGGACAGGTTCGCCGTGCATATGGACATCATAAACATGACAAATTCTGCCCAAAGATATTTCAATGCTGAAGAGTTTGTCGATGAGGTTTGTGAGAAACTCGGAAATAAGATCAGGAGCTGCCACATCAAGGATATCCACCTGGCTGAAGAATATACTTTCCGTCTCGAAGAATGCGCTCCGGGACAAGGGGAATTTCCTCTAAGGTATTATGCGGAGAAGATGAGTGCCATCGACCCTGACATGCCTGTCATTTTGGAGCACCTGAATACGGATGAGGAATACATAAGATACATGGATTATCTTAAGGAGGTATTAGATGGGCTACAATAGATCAAGTGATGCCAATGAGATCACTCAAAAGTATATGGATTCGATCCTCATTGAAGAGAGGATCATTGATTCGGTTTTAGCAGATACTTCCATTGAATTCCTGGGCGGGAATTTCAGCATGCCCGTCATGATGCCGGCATTCTCGCACCTTGGAAATCTTAACGGCAGGGAACTTACCGGTCTGGAAGAATATTCCCTTGCTGCAAAGAATAAGAACATCTTGAATTTCTGCGGCATGATGGAAAATGACATGTTCGAAAAGATCATGGCCACGGGCGCATCCACCGTCCGCATCGTAAAGCCTTACGATGACAACGGCAAGGTCAGGGACCAGATGAAGTTTGCTGAAGACAAGGGAGCCTTTGCAATCGGAATGGACATAGATCACATCTTCGGCGAGACGGGCCTTGATGTCTGCGTGGGCGAGAAGATGGCAGTCCAGACATCGGACATGATAAGATCCTATGTCGAATCAACGAAACTTCCCTTCATCGTGAAGGGAGTCTTAAGCGTAAAAGATGCCCTGATCTGCGCAAATGCGGGAGTTGCCGCGATAATCGTAAGCCACCATCACGGAAGGATGCCTTATGCAATCCCGCCCATGATGATCCTTCCCGATATAAAAGAAGCCCTGGAAGGAACGGGAGTCAGGATCATCGTTGACTGCGGCATAGCAAGCGGCGCGGATGTCTATAAGGCGCTGGCTTTGGGCGCCGATGCGTGCGCAGTCGGAAGATCCATGCTGCCTTCGCTCGAAAAGGACGGCATTGCGGGAGTCGAAGGATTCCTCGACAAAGCAGGAAATGAATTAAGGTACATCATGAGCAACACGGGCTTTGCAAAAGTATCTGACATCGATGATTCGGCCTTGTGGTTCATGTGACGGGAAGGAAAGAGATGGAAGAGATATATCTGGAACTGGAAGATAAAGAATGGCCTTACACGGGAACTGACCACGACAGGAATATAGTAAGGGCAATAGTTACGGACGATGAAGGATCTTTCTATTTTGTAAGAGTTGAAAGAGATGATGACTTCGGAAGATCAACTCTCATCGAGACAGCAGGCGGCGGCGTTGAAGAGGGTGAAGACCTTGAAGATGCGGTAAAAAGAGAACTCAAGGAAGAACTCGGTGCCGAAGTCGATATCATATGCAAGATCGGCGTTGTGAGCGATCACTATAATCTGATCAAAAGACACAACATAAACAACTATTATCTTTGCAGGATAAGATTGTTCGGAGACAAGAATCTTACCAGGCAGGAGATAGAGGACTTTCATCTTGCGACATTGAAAACAGGCTTTGATGAGGCTCTGGCAGAATACGAAAGATGCAGATGCTCGCCCTTGGGCAGGCTCGTTGCGGAAAGGGAAATGCCCGTCCTCAAAAGAGCAGGAGAAATATTGGAAAAATCAAATGAGTAAATTTGAATACATTATATTGAAAGACAGGCCGGAGCTTAAAAGAACTGCGGCCGGATGGTTCAGCGGAAGGTGGGGCGTCCCCGAGCAAGCTTATCTTGAATGCATGGACGCTTTCCTTGAAGGAAAGACACCGAACGGCTGGTATCTTTGTCTTGACGGGGACAAGATCATGGGAGGTCTGGGAGTGATCGATAACGATTTCCATGACCACAAGGAACTTGCCCCGAACGTCTGCGCCGTTTATACTGATGAAGATTACCGCGGTCAGGGTATCGCGGGGAAGCTTCTTGATCTTGCCGTATCCGACATGAGATTAAAAGGGGTATCGCCTCTTTATCTCATTACCGACCATACGGGCTTTTACGAGCGTTACGGCTGGGAGTTTTACTGCATGGCCCAGGGCGACGGCGAGGACCATGAGACGCGTCTTTATATCCACAGATGATCATGTTGTCGTAAAGCAAAAAGGAAAGGAAACAAGATGGCATCAAGCAAAGAATATCTGGAATTTGTCCTGGATCAGTTATCGGGTCTGGATGACATAACATATAGATCCATGATGGGTGAATTCATCATCTATTACCGCGGCAAGATCATAGGCGGGATCTACGATGACAGATTTCTCGTAAAGCCCGTAAAGGCGGCTCTTGAAATGATGCCCGATGCTCCATTCGAACTTCCTTACGAGGGCGCCAAGGAGATGATCCTGGTAGATGACATAGACAACAGGGAATTCCTGGTAAGCCTCATCGAAAAGATCTACCCGGAACTTCCTTCGCCGAAGAAAAAGAAATAGGAGAAAGACAAGATGACGGCCAAACTTTTTTTCCGCGCGATAACGGCATTTGCGGCAGGTCTTTTGATCGTAGGCCTCCTTCTTTTCCTTCCTGCAGGAACAATTTCTTTCATGAACGCATGGCTTCTCATCGGGATCCTTTTTGTGCCGATGTTCATAGCGGGCATCGTCATGATGATCGTGAATCCGGATCTTCTTGCAAAGCGCCTCAATGCTAAGGAAAAACAGGGCGAACAAAAGAAGGTCATCGCTCTTTCAGGTCTGATGTTCATTGCAGCCTTCATAGTGGCGGGACTTAATTTCCGTTTCGGCTGGATCATTCTTCCCGTGTGGGTAAGTTATGTTGGCGCGGGAGTATTCATCCTTGCTTACATCCTTTATGCTGAGGTCCTCCGCGAAAATGTTTATCTTTCACGCACGATCGAAGTTCAGGAGGGGCAGAAGGTCATAGACAAGGGTCTTTACGGGATAGTAAGGCACCCCATGTACATGGCGACAGTCATCCTCTTTCTATCCATGCCGCTGGTCCTGGGATCGGTCATATCTTTCGTGATAATGCTCTTCTATATCCCGCTCATCATCTTAAGGATCAGGAACGAAGAAATAGTCTTGAAAGAAGGACTCGAAGGTTATAATGAATACATGAAGAAAGTAAGGTTCAGACTCATACCTTTCATCTGGTGAATCATATGCATAAATGGTACGACGAAGAATATGAATTTACTGTTGAAGTAACGGGTTTCCTCCATGGAGACCATACGGAAAACTATTGCCGCAACGGTGAGCAGCCGGGCGACAGATACACATGCACCTACGGCTGTCCCGTAAATCAGGAAGGATACGGGATCTGTTCCAAGACCCAAATGATGCTCTACCCTCTCATGGAAGCAGTAAGGAGCGGCGGTGATCTGGAGAACCTGGGCGGCGACGGAAAGTATGAGAAGACCATAGTGTGTCCGGACGGCTGCGTAATATTCAAACTTACTGCAAGGCCTCTGGGAAATGAGAACTTTCATAAGGGAAGTTTCTGGAAAGACCCCGAAGGAAAAATAAAGGAGTAACGCTCATGACAGAAAACATCAAGGTATTGATCCACAGCAGCATCAGGATAGAAACGGAAAAAGGGATAGTCTATATAGACCCTTTCAAGATCGAAGGGACACCCGAGGATGCCGACATCATCCTCATAACACACGACCATTACGATCACTTTTCTCCGGATGATATTGTTAAGATCGCAAAAGAAGATACTGTCATGGCTGTTCTGGAGAAGATGACTGACAAAGCATCCATAGTCGGAAACAACATAGCATCGACCGTTATGGTCGAGCCCGGCGGAAGCTACGAGATAAGAGGTCTTAAAGTAGAGACGGTTCCCTCATATAACATCCTGAAACCCTTCCATCCGAAGAGCGCCCGCTGGGTCGGATACATCCTTCAGGATAAGGATGAGAGGATCTACATAGCAGGTGATACGGACCTTAACGAAGACATAATGAAAGTATCCTGCGACATAGCGCTCGTGCCCGTCGGAGGGACTTATACGATGAATCCCAAGACGGCTGCAAACCTCGTCAACATGATAAATCCGAAGGTCGCTATACCCACCCATTACGGCTCCGTCGTGGGCAGCGCGGAAGACGGTGAAAAGTTTGCAAAACTCGTCAATGATCCTGTCAAAGTCGAGATCCTCCTTTAAGAAAAATATTATTTTCAAAAATATAAAAGTACTCTTTGACTATGGGTAGATGCTCGTTTAAAATAGAAGATGTTCAGTTTGCGGGAAGACCGCATCATCAATATTTTAGGAGGACATCAAAATGCAGAATATCCCTGTAGTAAAACTCGGTCTTATTGCTGTATCACGTGACTGTTTCCCGATCAATCTCTCGATCGCACGTCGCAATGCAATCGTTGCTGCATACGGTGATGACATCTATGAGTGTCAGGTTACCGTTGAGAACGAGAAGGACATGCTCAAGGCAGTAGAAGAAGTTAAGGGCGCCGGCTGTAATGCGCTTGTCGTATTCCTCGGCAACTTCGGACCTGAGACACCTGAGACTCTCATCGCTAAGAATTTTGACGGACCTTGCATGTTCGTCGCAGCCGCTGAAGGTGACGGCGACCTCATCAACGGTCGTGGTGACGCTTACTGCGGTATGCTCAACTGCTCTTACAACCTGGGCATGCGTCATCTCAAGGGCTATATCCCTGAGTATCCCGTCGGAACAGCTTCTGACATCGCAGCTATGATCAAGGACTTCGTTCCTGTAGCAAGAGCTCTTATCGGTGTTTCCAAGCTCAAGATCATCACATTCGGCCCCAGGCCGCAGGACTTCTTTGCTTGCAACGCTCCCATCAAGGGTCTCTATGAGTTAGGCGTCGAGATCGAAGAGAACTCCGAGCTCGATCTTCTCGTATCTTATAAGGAGCACGCCGGCGATTCCCGTATCGCAGACGTTTGCAAAGAAATGGCAGAAGAGATGGGCGAAGGCAAGTACTTCCCTGATATGCTCGAGAGAATGGCACAGTTCGAGCTCACATTGCTCGACTGGGCAGAAGCTCACAAGGGCGCACGCGAGTATGTCGCATTTGCTGACAAGTGCTGGCCTGCATTCCCTCAGCAGTTCGGTTTCGAGCCTTGCTATGTTAACTCCCGTCTTGCTTCCCGCGGTATCCCCGTAAGCTGCGAGGTTGACATCTACGGCGCATTGAGCGAGTACATCGGCGCTTGCATCTCTCTTGATGCTGTTACGATCCTCGACATCAACAACTCCGTTCCCGCTCAGATGTGGGAGAGCCAGATCAAGGGCAAGTTCGATTACGAGCTTACAGATACATTCATGGGCTTCCACTGCGGTAACACACCCAGCTGCAAGATGTGCGCTGACAGAGCCGTTAAGTATCAGCTCATCCAGCACCGTCTCCTTGAGCCCGCAGGTTCCGATCCTGATTTCACAAGAGGAACACTCGAAGGCGACATCGCTCCCGGCGAGATCACATTCTATCGTCTGCAGTGCGACAGCGAAGGCGTTCTCCGCTCCTACATTGCAGAGGGTGAAGTTCTCCCTGTTGCAACAACGAGCTTCGGCGGTATCGGCGTTTTCGCTATCAAGGAAATGGGTCGTTTCTATCGTCACGTTCTTATCGCTAAGAGATTCCCTCACCACGGTGCCGTTGCATTCGGTCACTTCGGTAAGGCTCTCTTCGAAGTATTCAAGTTCCTTGGCGTAGAGGACATCGGATACAACCAGCCTAAGTCTCTCCCTTATCCTAAGGAGAATCCTTGGGGCTAAGATCAGCTTAGCTTAAAGCAAAACTAATAAGACTCCGGCCGCCTTCGGGTGGCCGGAGTTTTTGTTGCTGTCGCGCTTTTCATCAAATGGTGTTTTTCGAGGTGCTTGGTGAAAAAAATCAGTCATATATTTCACCAAACTTCTAATATCAACCGGTTTGGTGAAAAATCCGGATGATCTGAAGCTGGTTTTTTCACCAAATAACATTTAATTGAAGGTTTAGTGAAAAAAACTATAGAAATTTTTCACCAAAGGAGCGCTTTGGAATGATTTGGTGAAATATGCGGTTATTAATCATGTTTGGATCTTGAGAGTTACAAGACTCCGGCCGCCTTCGGGTGGCCGGAGTTTTTCTTGTGAACTAAAGTCGTTTAAAATGGGTGTCTGGTTCAAATCAGGATTCAAGACATACTTTTTCATTCAGCGCACTTGCTTCCAGCTGTCTGATGCTCTTGAAGAAGAGGAGCAGGAATGAGATCGATGCAAGACCTATGCCAGATATTATTATCAACACGGAAGATCCGTATCCCGAACCCATTTCCGTTACATGTCCGATGCCGTCTGCAGTAAGTCCCGAAAAGAGATATGCCACAACATAACCCATCTGCGAGATGAGTCCTATGAAGCCCCAGGCGCGGCCCTGGAGTTCGTCTGCGATGTTGGTCCTGACGAGATAGTCGAGACTGTTGTTTGCATATGCCATGCCCAGGAAGAATATGAATCCGAATGCGCTGATGACATAGAAGTTGTGGAAGAGACCGAAGCCCGTCATTCCGATGCCCGAAAAGATAAGGCTTATGGAGAGGATCCTGGCGAAGTGTTTCCTGATGCCGAAGATGCTCAAGAATACGCCGCCCGCAAGCATCCCTGATGCGCAGACGGTCTCGACTATGCCGACTGTTTTCGCATCGGAAAATGAGAGGACGAAAGGCTCTGCCAATACCTGGAAGATCCCTATGAAGAGGGTGAGGAAGGATGATACGATCACCAGAAGCAGCAGACCCCTTATTCCCGCGACTGCTCTCCAGCCTTCCTTCAGGCTCTTCATGAAAGGATCTTTGTTTTCTGTAACTTTTGTTGCAAGTCCTTTTCTTACTACTGCCGCACAGACTACCGTTAAGAAGAAAGTGCAGATGTCGATCACGAGGATCAGCTTGATGTCTGATACTGCGAGAAGGAAGCCTGCGATGACGGGCGAGAAGAGATAACGGGCAGATCCTGCAAGGGAGAGGAGGCCGTTAGCTTTTGAGTACTGCTCCTTGGTAAGAAGGTCCGTTATCGTTGCAGTGAATGCTGGTTCCAATAACGCAGAGAATACCGAGCTTATCGTGACACCCACGTAGATCTGCCAGAGCTGGGCTTCGCCGGCCAGCATGCAGATAAGTATGAAGAGGACTCCCAAGCCCGACAGACCGTCTCCTATCATCATGAGGAGCCTTCTGTCGTATCTGTCAGCAAGAACTCCTGCAGGCACCTTGAGAAGGAGCCCGGGCAGGAATGCGAGCAATGTCATGAAAGCCATTCCTGCAGCGCTTCCGGTCTGCTGGTAGATATATATTCCCAGACCGAAACTTGAAAGACCTCCGCCGATGGATGATATAAGTTCTCCTGACCAGAGGAGAAGGAATTTTCTGTAATTATTCTTTACCGCAACACTGTTTTCCATTTCTCATGCTCCCTTTAAGGATGTTTCATCTTACAGCCTTACTATAGTCATAAACCTTTCTATAGTCTTAAGTTGTTCCTTATAAGATCCTTAACTGATTCTTAAATCATGCGGTCGATAACAGGTTGCTGTCGTGATAGAATAAACGCAGAACTTTATGGACATGTTTCCCGGAGGATTGTTATGGACCAGGGATATAAGGATCTTGGATTTGCAAGGCTTGATACGGACCGCAGGGAACGCACGGGTTTTGCCGAGGTCATCTTCTGTGAGGGGAAGGAAGATGAGCACTTAAAGAAGATCTTTAAGAACTTATACGATGAATACGGTGAAGTCTTCGGCACCAGGGCAAGTCTTGCCCAGTTCGAAGCCGTAAAGACAATGATCCCCGAGATAAGATACGATAAGACATCAAGGATCCTTAAAGCCGGAGGAGAAGATAAGATCCTCATCGGCAATATTGCCGTCTGCACGGCAGGAACAGCCGATATTCCGGTTGCAGAGGAAGCAGCTCAGACGGCAGAGTTTTTTGGTAATAAAGTGAACCGTTTTTATGATGTCGGCGTGAGCGGGATCCACCGTCTGATGGCAGTAAAAGATCAGATATCCGAAGCCAACTGCGTCATCGCCGTAGCGGGTATGGAAGGGGCTCTTCCTTCCGTTATCGGGGGACTCGTATCCAATCCCGTAATAGGCGTTCCGACATCGGTAGGTTACGGCGTAGGAGCGGGAGGCATGGCTGCTCTTCATGCGATGCTCTCAACATGCGCCAACGGCGTTGCAACGGTCAATATAGATAACGGTTACGGAGCGGGATATCTTGCTTCCCAGATCAACCGTCTTGCGGTTAATGCTCCTGATAAGGATGGATCCAAATGACGGATTTAAAGGGAAGATTTGAGATCCTTAAGGATATCATCCGTGACAAAGGATCCTGCGCGGTAGCTTTCTCAGGCGGAGTTGATTCGACATTTCTCCTGGCAGTCTCACATGAGCTGCTTAAAGAAAGATGTATTGCGATAACATCTGATTCTCCTCTGATCCCGCGTCACGAAGCGAAGACTGCATCTGATTTTTGCAGAGAAAAAGGTATAAAGCAGATAGTCTTCGATCCTGATGTTTTGTCTGATCCTCTTATCAGGGAAAATTCCGCTGACCGCTGTTATTTTTGTAAGAAGACGATCTTCTATGAGATCATGAAGATCGCATCTGATAACGGCATTGATCATGTTTTCGACGGAACGAATAAGGATGATGAAGGGGACTTCCGTCCCGGTATGAAAGCCCTGACAGAGCTTGGCGTTGAAAGCCCCTTAAGGCAGGCGGGCCTTACGAAAAACGACATACGTGAACTGTCAAAAGAGATGGGACTTGATACCTGGGACATGCCGTCTTTTGCATGTCTTGCGACAAGGATCCCTTACGGGCAGGAGATAACAACAGAATTTCTGGGAAGGATAGAGAGCGCAGAAAAAATCTTAAGAGAAGAAGGATTTAAACAGTACAGAGTCAGGGCACACGGGGACCTTGCAAGGATAGAAGTAATGCCTTGTGAAATGGATATGTTATTGGGAAAAAGGACCCTTATCTCGGAAGGGATCAAAGATGCGGGATTCAAGTTTGTTACAATGGATCTTGCAGGTTATAAGACAGGGAGTATGAATGATGTTTTATCTTGAATGTGAATCAGGGATCGCAGGCGACATGATGGTCGCAGCTTTGCTGGATCTGGGAGCCGATGAGAAGAAACTTCTGGATGTAATTAAGACATTGCCTCTGGAAGGATATGAGATAAAGATATCGCGCGTTAAGAAAGCGGGTATCGATGCATGTGATTTCGATGTGATATTGGATGATGAACACGCGAATCATGATCACGACATGGAGTATCTTCACGGGCACATCGAAGAAGATCATCATGAACACCACCATCACCACGATCATGAACATCATGAGCAGCACGAACATCACCATCATCACGAGCACAGGCACTTAAGCGATGTTTATTCGATAATAGATTCTGCCGTCATGACCGGCCATGCGAGGGATCTTGCAAAGAAGATCTTCAGGATAGTTGCGGAAGCTGAAGCTAAGGCTCACGCAACATCTCCCGATGAGGTCCACTTCCATGAAGTCGGAGGCGTTGATTCCATCATTGATATCGTGTCATGCGCGGTCTGTCTTGACGATCTCGGAATAGATGAGATCATCATTCCTTATCTTGCAGAAGGACAGGGAACTGTAAGATGCGCTCACGGCATATTGCCGATTCCCGTACCTGCCGTTCAGAATATCGTTGAGGCCCATAAGATCCCTCTGAAGAAGATTGGCTGCACGGGAGAATTCGTAACACCGACGGGAGCTGCCGTTGCGGCCGCATTAAGGTCGGACAAAAAAGTTCCTGATATATACCGCATAATAAGATCGGGATATGGTGCAGGCAAGAGAAATTACGAGAGAGCAAGTCTTGTAAGGATCTATGAGATCGAATCTCCGGAAACGGGTGCCGACAAGATCGTAAAACTTGAAAGCGACATTGACGACTCAACCGGTGAAAGACTCGGATATCTTATGGATAAGCTCTATAAGGAAGGCGCAAGGGAAGTCCACTATTCACAGATACAGATGAAAAAGAACCGTCCGGGCATAGAGCTTACTGTCATCTGCGACGAGGACAAAAGGGAAGGATTGGAGAAGATCATCTTTACCGAGACTACGACCATAGGGATCAGGAGGATCAGTATGGAACGTACGACTCTTCCGAGGAGGAACGATTTTGTGAACACTATATATGGCGAAGTCAAAGTAAAGAAAGTAACTCTTCCCGGAGGAAGTGAGAAGACATACCCCGAACATGATGATGTTGTGAGGATAGCAACGGAAAAAGACGTTCCCGTTGCCGAAGTTTGGGATGAAGTTGTAAGAAAAACTGACAAACGAGAATAAAAGAGTGTAAAATATCCACATCGTAAAGAACCATTAAGGAGGGTTTTATTATGGCTTGTTTTCTTGTTCCTACTGCAGAAGCCGTAGTTGTTACCATTGCATCCAAGGTCTTGGCTCACAAGGATGCATCCAAGACACAAGGAGTTGATGCTTCAAAGATATCTGATAAGATACCTTTTACCCGTAAGCTCAAGTGGCTTAACGGAATGCTTTGGGGAGGCTCTGCACTTCTTGCTTTCGAGCATGTATGGCACGGAGAGGTCACACCCTGGTTCCCTTTCCTTACGGCTATGGGAAGCGCGGAGGATGCGATGGAAATGTTTCATGAGATGGCAACCGCCGGTGTCATGATGGCAGTCCTCGTTACTGCCGTATGGGGCATCATGTGCGTAGCTGCAGATATCATCGTTAAGAGATCTGCCAAGACTGACGTGGTAAAGGGGGATGCCGTATGACACTGCTTATTACTGTTTTCGCTGCTATCACGGCAACCCTTGTCTGGTATTTTAAGAACCAGAGCAAATACATGATCGGAACACTTGCTCTCATGTATTGGGGCGCATCGATCATGTGGTTTGTTGATGCTATCTTTGAGTATTCCGAACTTCAGGCAGAGTTCTTTAATCCTGCCGCCAAAGATATGCTTAATGACGCATTCCTCGGAGTATCCGTTGTAGCTCTGGGCCTTATCATCTGGCTTATCATCCTGATCGTAAAAGATCCTGACGGAAAGCTGCGCAAGACGCTTCAGGGACAGAAAGCCTGATAGATTTTCTGATAACAAAACCTGCTAACAAAAATCAAGAGTTTGTTGGCGGGTTTTTCTTTGGTGCATTTTAGGCATGGCAAACAGACCGGAATCAAATCCGGTCTTTGTTTTAGTCGAAAATACTTATGCTGCTTGGTAAACCTCCATCACTCG